>DATACQ010000212.1:0-1826 GCA_036258955.1 Binatia bacterium | reverse complement strand
GATATTGTTGCGCTCTCAAAGTTACGAGCACGAGTTCTTCAGCTCGAAAAAAGCTCTTTCCACTTTTCTCTCACCGCTTGTTGCCGCTCCGCATTGATCTCGGCAGCGGGAGGAAATCGGTCGCGCCATTCAAAGGGCCGGCAGGCGTCGATGATCATCCGAGAGCTGAAGCCCTTTTTTTCTCGTGGAATGATCGGATCCAGCGGGCCGCTCCAACAGCGCCTCAGAATTTCCACCGCGTCGACCGGGTCAGCGCGGCTGCACATTGCCCAGAGCACATCGTTGATATCGTAGGCGTCGATGTCGTCATCCACAACGACAATATAACGACCTAAATACGCCGACCCTTGGCATTGACTGGCAACCAGGCCGGCCTGGCGCGCGTGACCGGGATAACGTTGGCGGATCGACAATACGGTCAGAAATCGCCGGAAGAAACTCGCCACCGCCTTTACGTCCGGCACTCCGGCTTTTTCTACTTGATCGCGGATGTATGCAGCGCGCAGTAATTCATAGCAGTGCTCCGCGCGGGCCGTTGGTCTATACTCGGGCGACGCGGTAATGATCGGATCGTTGCGGTGGTAGAGCCGGTGCACCTTGATTAATGGTTCGAGCTTCTCGCCGCTTGCGTAGTATCCCGTCCACTCACTGAACGGCCCTTCTTCTTTGCCCTGATCCGGTAAGAATTCTGCCTCGACGGCGATTTCGGCGTAGGCCGGAATCGGCAATCCGGTAACTTCGCCTTCAACGACCTCCACCGGCTCGCCTTTAATGCCGCCAACGGCGTCCAGCTCCGATCGGCCATAGGGCTCGGGCCGCGTCGCGACCATATGCAGCAGCGGATCGATGCCGAAGCAAAGTACCACAGGGCAAGGCTTTCCTTGATCAAAATATTTTTGCCGATGCATACGCCCGTGTTTCCCGGGCGAGATATTCATACCCATGGTGCGGCGGTCGTGCACCATGACACGATAGCAGCCAACGTTTACCCAACCTTCGTCCGGATCGCGCGTGATGACCACATGCCCGGTACCGATGTAGCGCCCGCCGTCGCGCTCGTGCCAAAACGGCACAGGGAATTTAAGAAGATCGATTTCATCGCCTAGATATGAATTCTCCAGGACCGGCCCAGCTTTCACTTTGACGGGCGGGATCGAAACCGGTTTTGCGAGCCGCTCGCGCCATGCGCGAATAAATTCTTCGCGCGAGATATCCAACGGCAGATTCGTCGTCAGCGCCGAGCGGCGCAAGCTTTCGAAGAAGCCGACCAGAATGCGATAACCGGAGGGATAGTCTTTGATGTCATCGAACAAAAGCGCCGGACTGTTTTCTTTATGTTTCGACGCCAAGACAGAAAGCGCGCCGATCTCGAGGTTCCAATCTGCGCCTTTGACAACTCTCAGCTCGCCCATCTCATCAACTTGCTGAATCCATTCGCGCACATCCCTATAGCTCATCTTGCCTCCCACAGCGCGCGGCGCGTGCGATTCCAAGTTCCAGGTTCAAGATGTGATCTCCCGCCACCTATGGACCCCTCCGGCAACCTGAGCGCACGCTTTTCAATCGTTGAGCGTTGAAACGGATTGCCCCGCATTAGTGCAGGGCAAGACCCACAACTCGCGCCGGATTTTTCGTGCAGACTGTGTATAGCTCGTCTTGATTGAGCCCGAATGCTTCCATATAGCCGCGCACCAAGCGCATCGCTTCCACCGAGTCGGGAAAAAGCGGCTCGCCGGCGTCGCTCGATAACGTGAAGTTCTCCGGACCGACTTCGCGGATGGTGTTGTACATGATTTGCGGATCCACGCCTAATAGGGGGGACAGCT
>DATACQ010000211.1:0-4594 GCA_036258955.1 Binatia bacterium | reverse complement strand
CCGATTATCCGCCGGAGCTAAAAGATCCACAGGGTGCCTGGGCTGTGAGCAACGTTTATTTCTTTGCCCTGGGCTACAACACGCGCATGGTGAAGGCTAACGAGGTGCCGAAGACGTACGAAGATCTGCTCAACCCGCGCTGGAAAGGCCAGATGATGTGGTCCACCAGCCGCGGCTCAGGCGCGCCGATGATGATAGGGAACATCCTGCAGACGATGGGTCAGGAGCAAGGCAAGGCGTACCTGCAGAAACTGAGAACGCAGAATATTGCCAAGACCACCGCAAGCAACCGCCAGCTTCTGGATCTCGTGATCGCAGGCGAGTACCCGATCGCATTACACATCTTCAATCATCATGCGTACATCAGTAAATCGGCTGGCGCGCCGGTGGATTGGCAGCCGTTGGAGCCGGCGTCGGCGACCATTAATACCATCTCGCCGGTGACAAGGTCGCCGCACCCGCACGCGACGATGCTCCTGCTGGATTTTATTTTGTCCGAAAGAGGACAACGTGTCTTCCAGGCAGTCAATTACCTGCCGGCCCACCCCAAGGTTCCTGCGAAGCAGGCTGATTTGAAACCAGGCGGCGGCCGCTTCAAGAAAGCGCTGTACTTTACTCCCGACTCACAACTCAATGAGGGCAACGCTTGGGTCGAGTACTTCGAGAATAACTTTCTGAAGTAGGGCCGCGCTTGGACGTGCCGCTTCAACCTTGATAAGGTTCAAACAGAAAAAAGCGTCCTCATGAGTAGTCACGCATGGAACGTTAAGGAGATTTGCCTCATGGGATCAGGGTCGGTTCGACTGCACACGGCCGGAGTATTTTGGCTCGTCGCCGCTTTAGCGTTGGCGCGGTGGATTTATGGGCCGCCTCTCTCAGCGGCCACAGTGGAAGAAATTGCGCTGATGAACCGGCCGGACCGGCAGAAAATACTTGTTGAAGGAGCAAGAAAAGAGGGCAAGCTGAGCTGGTACACGACACTGATTGTTGATCAGGTGATGCGGCCTGTCAAAGCCGCCTTCGAAAAAGAGTACCCGTTTCTTCAAATCGATTTTTTCCGCGGCAACTCCGAGCGTATAGTCCAGAAGATGCTCGCCGAGTATCAGGCCAAACGATACGATGTCGATATTATCGACGGCACGGTTTCGCCGACTATGGTGCACCGCGCCGGCTATCTTCAGAGGTTCTACTCGCCGTCGCTCGCCGAGTATCCTACCGAATTGAAAGACCCGAAGGGATTTTGGGGCACGACGAATCTTTATTTCTTCGCCACCGGCTACAATACGCGCATGGTGAAGCCGAACGAGGTTCCAAGGACGTACGAAGATCTGCTCAACCCTCGCTGGAAAGGCCAGATGATGTGGTCCACCAGCCGCGGCTCCGGCGCGCCGGTTTTTATCGGCACGATCCTGGCTAGCATGGGAGAAGAGGCGGGCAAGGCATATCTGCAAAAGCTGAGGCAACAGAACATTGCCAAGAGCACGGCGAGCAATCGCCAAGTCCTCGATCTGACGATTGCAGGCGAGTATCCTCTGGCGCCGCAAATATTCAACCATCATGCCTATATTAGCAAAGAGGCGGGCGCGCCGGTGGACTGGCAGCCGCACGAGCCCGTGCCGGCGACTATCCATACGGTCGCTCTTGCGAAGAATTCTCCCCATCCGCACGCGGCCATGTTGCTGCTCGATTTTGTCATGTCGGAGAAAGGCCAGAGAGTGTATCAACAAGCGAATTACTTGCCGTCGCATCCAAAGGTGCCCGCCAAACAAGTTGATCTCAAGCCGGGCGGCGGCCGCTTCAAGCGGGCCTATTACATCAATCCCGATGCTCAATATGATAAAGGCAACGAATGGGTGGACCAGTTTAACAGGATTTTTATGAAGTAAGGCTGTGTTCATGGCAAAACAGCGATCATCGCCGGCCTACGACGTTCCGCTGAAGAACTCCTCCAGCTCCGAAGCAAGCGGCCTCTTCGGCCTAGCTTTCCGATCGCGGTTCGATGTAGCGACATGCGTGATGATCGCCGTCTCGTTGGTGACGGCTTATCTAGTGTTGCCGCCCCTCTATTCGGTCGTACAAACCAGTCTGTTTACGACGAAACTCACCGGCGAAATCGATCAATTCACCTTTCAGTACTATCGTGATGTTTTCGCCGAGCTCAGCATTCTCGAGCCCTTTCTCAATAGCCTGTATTTTTCCGTCGGCAGCGCGATCTTCGCAACCTTGTTGGGCGGCTGCATCGCTTGGATCGTCACCCGCACGGATGCGCCGCTGCGCGCTTTGGGTTACTTCACGGCGTTCGCATCGTTTGGCACGCCTTTCATTCTGTATACGATCGGATGGCTGCTGCTGCTCGGCAAAGCCGGCCCCGTTAACTACTGGCTAGGCACGGTTTTCGATTATGGCGGGCCGGTTATTTTCGTCTATTCTCTTTTCGGCATGATCCTGATCGAATCGCTCTTGTGGTCGCCGTTTGTCTTTTTGATGCTCGCAGCTGCGTTTCGTTCGATGGACCCGTCCCTGGAAGAGGCTTCGGCTGCTTGCGGCGCGCGCGTATGGCAGACCCTGCGGCGCATCTCGCTGCGCTTGATGCTGCCGGCTTTTTTTTCGGTCCTGCTGCTGATCTTTATTCGCACCTTCGAATCGTTCGAAATTCCGGCGCTGGTCGGTCTGCCCGGCGACATCCGCGTGCTGACCACGTCGATTTATCTGGATGCACAAAAGCTGCCGCCGCGCTACGGGAGCGCCGGGGCATTCGCCGTGCTGCTCATGATCGTGGTGGCGGCTACGCTCTATCTGTATTTTCGTATCACGCGTGAGGGCGACCGTTTCCAAACGATAACCGGCAAGGGATATCGGCCTGCGGTTATTCGCTTGGGGCGCTGGCGCTACGTCGCCGGTACCGGCCTGGTGCTTTATACTTTGGTGCTCCTGGTGTTGCCTTTTCTCATCATCCTCTGGGCCTCTTTCCTGCCCTTCTACATGCAGCCATCGTTGGAGGCGGTCTCTAAGTTTACGCTGAAAAATTACGTCACCGCGCTCAACTTTCCCAAGATTACCGACTCCATTAAGAACAGCATCGTGCTGGGTCTCGCGAGCGCCAGTTTCGTGATGATCTTGACCCTGCTTGCGTCGTGGATTCTAGTGCGCACTAAAATACGCGGGCGCTGGTTGCTCGATTTTCTGACGACGTTGCCGCTGTTGTTCCCGGGCATTGTCATGGGGCTTGCGATCCTCAGGTTTTATTTGTTCGTGCCCATTCCGGTTTACGGCACCCTCTGGATACTGTTGATTGCTTTCGCCACTCGTTACATTCCTTATGGCCTGCGCTACACCCATTCCGGCTTGTTGCAGTTGCATAAGGAATTGGAGGAAGCTTCCTACGTTTCCGGGGCTTCGTGGTTCAACTCGATGCGGCGCATCATTCTGCCCTTGATTACACCGTCTTTCTTGGGCGGATGGATCTTTGTGTTTTTGCTTTCTGCCAAAGAGCTATCGATGTCGGTTTTGTTGGTCAGCCCGCAAACTCCGGTGGTTTCGGTCGCTATATTTGAGCTCTGGGAAAACGCCCAAGTGGGCGAGTTGGCGGCCTTCGGCGTGATCTGGACGGCGATTTTGGTGAGCGTTGCTATCCTTTATTATCTATTCGCGCGCCGTTACGGCATCCAACAGTAGGCTGCTGAAAGCAGCCATATGCTTCGTTGCGCTCATTCGATTTCGCGTCAACGTACAACCGGAGTACGCCTCCGCTCATCGATCTGCGCGCGCCTCGCCTCTGGCCACTTTTTAGCACTCTGCGGCTGGCTGAGTTGGAGATGCAAAGAATACTAGCAGGGACCCAGGGTGGCTTTGCTTGACGGCAAGCTCGTTCCGATTTGCCAGCGGTACACTACCAAACCAACAGCAATACTGATCAAGGCGACGTATCGCGTCACCTCGTTCGATAAAACAATGCTCGCGATGCAAAGCGCCACGGGAGGCACGCTCAAAACGATCACTCCCGGCACGCCAAAGGGCACGCGGTAAGGCCGGGACATGGCGGGTTCTTTGATGCGCAGCCAAATGAGGGCGGCGAATTCAAGTAGCATCGCGAGCGCGTAGAGAAACATGTCCACCTGAATGAGCTCCTGAAAGGAAAACGGAATCAGAAGCGCAACTCCAAGCGCGTTAAGAAGGATGCTTGTCACCGGAGTTTTATGGCGTGGATGTAGGCTTGCTAATCCGCGCGGCAAGGTGCCGCGTTCCGCCATGGCATAAGGCACCCGCGCCGAGGTGCAAAGTAGAGCATTGAACAAGCCGACCGCGCTGATCAGGCCGGCTGCGGTAAGCCAGATGCCGAGCCACTCGCCGCCGATTTGCGCGGCTATTTTTGGAAAACGGCCTTCCTCCCACTCGGACCACAGGGTATCGGAGCTTACGCCGACTAGGATCGGTAGCAAATAGGCGCCGGTTACGAGCAGAACCGCTATGGCCATTGCGCGCGGATAGTTGTGTCCCGGTCTATTCACCTCTCCGGCAATGCAGCCGGCGTTATCCCATCCGGAGGTGCTCCAGAGAACGGTGCTGACGAGAATGGGCCAGTCGATGATTTCTG
>DATACQ010000210.1:0-6171 GCA_036258955.1 Binatia bacterium | reverse complement strand
AGCCGGACTCCGAATAGACTTCGGAGGCCGGCTCGACTCTTTGGTAAGTTAGGATGCGAAGAAAGAGCTGCGAACTAGACGTTGACCACCACGACGCCTTTGGGTTCGAGATAGTAGTCCAGCGCTTCAGGACCGTGCTCCCGTCCGACGCCGCTGGACTTGATTCCGCCGAACGGCAGCTCATCGTAACCATAATGGAGCGAGTTCACCCAAACGTTGCCCGCCTGCAGTTTGTCGATTGCTTTGTTCGCGTTCAACAAGTTGCGCGTCCAGATCGAAGAACCAAGGCCAAACTCGGATGCGTTGGCTTTTTCCAGAGCTTCGTCGAGCGTCTTGAAAGTGTACACAGGCAGCGCGGGGCCGAAAACTTCCTCTTTGGTCATGCGCGCATCCTCGGGAACATTGCTCATCAGCGTCGGCTGATAGAAAAATCCCTGATCGAATTCAGTGCCTTTCGGCCGTTCACCGCCGAACAGAGTCTTGGCGCCGCGGGACTTGGCGTCTTCGACCTGTTCTTCGATTTCCTGGCGCTGCGAACCGAGATGGATAGGACCCATGCGCGCCTCTTTACTCATGCCGTTGCCGACGGTTTTCTTTTTGAGAATCTCGACGAGCCCGCCGATAAAGTTATCCGCAACCGATTCTTGCACGAACAGGCGCTTGACGCCGAGACACATTTGGCCGCAGTTGAAGTAGCGGCCGACGTCAGCCATCTTGACGGCGAGGTCCAGATTGGCGTCTTCCATGACGATCATCGGATCGCTGCCGCCGAGCTCCAAAGTAACCCGCTTGATCTCGCGGCCGGCGACTTCCATAACGTGCCGGCCCACGGGCGTGGAACCGGTAAAGGCGATACGGCGAACGCGTGGATTGCGCAACAACTCTTCCCCCACACTGCCACCGGGGCCGGTAACGACGTTGACCGCGCCTTTGGGCAAAGTCTTTTGCGCTTTGCCCTCCCCGAAGGTTGCCTGGGCAATCAGCTCGACCACGCGGATCGTCGCCAGAGGCGTCGTGCTCGCAGGTTTTATGATAATCGTGTTGCCCGCGGCCAAGGCCGGCCCGAGTTTAGTGCCCATCAACGTGAGCGGAAAATTCCAGGGCACAATCCCACCACAAACGCCGATAGGCTGGCGCACGACCATGCCGTAAGCGTTCTTTTGCGGCAGCGGCACATGGGAGCCGCGGACTTTGGAAGCGAGCCCGGCATAAAACTCGAGCCCATGCACGAGGTGATGAATTTCCAAACCGGCTTCAAAGAGGGTTTTCCCTTGCTCTTGGGTCAACAGCTGCGCGATCTCAGCGCTATTTTTTTTGATCAGCTCGCTGGCGTGGAGCAGCGCGCTGCCGCGGTCTTCAGGCGTGACATCGGACCAGATTTTGAACGCCTCTTCCGCCGCGCCGATGGCCTGCTGCACGTCTTTATCGTTGCCTTGAGGCACAGTATCGACGGTGGCGCCGGTGGCGGGGTTGCGAACTTCAGAAGTGTTCTTGGTTACGGAGTCACACGACTCGCCTCCGATAAACATCTTCGCCATTTAGGTACCTCCGATTTGTCTGTCTCTAGTGGGCTTGCTGACCGTCACGCCAGCATTGCTAGCGCGCGGATTCCCCGTTGGGGAAAGAAAAACCGGCATTGATAGCGGCCGAAAGCGACTATCGACCCTTAAACTGTGCGGTTCGCTTTTCGAGATACGCTTTCACGCCCTCTTGCCCGTCCTCGCTCGCAAAAGTCTGCGCCAGCAGTTCGCGTTCAAAGGCCAAACCATCGGGCAGCGACAGCTCAAGTCCCGCAGTGATGGCGCGCTTCACTTTACCTACCGCCAGGCTGCTCTTATTGGGAACAATGAACTGGCGAGCGTAGTCCATGACTTCTTCCATGAAATTCTCTTTCTCATAGATATAATGAACCAGGCCCATCTCCAGCGCTTCTTCGAAGGCGATGGTTTTCCCTGTAGCGCAGAGTTCAATCGCCCGGGCCTTGCCGACCAAACGCGGTAATCGCTGCGTGCCGCCCATACCAGGCATCACCCCCAAGTTAATCTCCGCGAGCCCCATGCGGCCGCCTTCCTTCTTCGCGATGCGGATATCGCACGCCATAGCGATCTCCAGGCCACCGCCGACCGCATGCCCGTTAATGGCCGCAACGACGATCTTAGGGGTATTTTCCAGCCGCATCAGCACTTCATGGCCGTGGAGGGCGAAGTTGTTCTTGAACGCCAGCGGTTTGCTCGACAGCATATTAATATCAGCGCCGGCGGAAAAAAACTTCTCGATCTTGCCTGTAATCACGAGCGCATGAACATTATCATCGAAGCGCGCCTCGAGAACGGCTGCGTCGAGCTCCTTCAGCAACTCCGTTGTGTAGCTGTTCACTGGCGGCCGGTTGAGTTCTAAAACGGCCACTCCGTTGTCCACTCTGTATTCGACCATTTTCGCGTCAGCCATGATCATGCCTCCGATTGTCTTTGGGCCGCCTTCGGGCATTTGGTTTGCGAGGCGCGCCGTTCCGCTACCGTGTTCAGGATCTTGTTCGTCACGAGGGCGAGCAACGAACCCGACTCCCGCGAGCCGATCGAAGCGCGACGAAGCAGGGGACAATTTTCAATTGCCTGGTTATTTCAATTAGCTGGCATCCTGGTCCAAGTCAAGGCAGACGCGGCGGTTCAAAGTTCAACGTTCCATGTTCAAGTATCCTGCGAAAACTATGCTAACTTTGAACTTGAACCTTGACGTTGAACTCCCGAGCGCGATTGGAAACGCCCACGAAACTGTGGCATGTCTAAGCCAATTGCACTACCAAGGAGGCAGCATGAAAGTCAGGCCCAAAAGAGCGCCGATCCAATGGCCGGACGGCGCGCGGATTGCGATTACGCCTTGCGTCGCATTCGAAACCTGGCCGGAGGATCTCGGTGGCCCCAACACGAGACAACAGCAAAACCGGCGGGGTTATCCGAAAGATGCGCTGACTAAGAAAGACTTCGGCGCGATTACCGATCGCGAGTTTGGCGAGCGTGTCGGCATTTACCGGTTTCTCGATATCTTTGAGAAAGAGAAGATTCGGACGACCTTTTTTCCGACCGGCATCACCGTGCAAAACTACCCGGAGATATTCGAGGAAGCGGCCGAACAAGGGCATGAAATCGGCACCGAAACGTGGATCCACGACTACAGCTACATGAAAAGGCGCGAGCACGAAAAAAAGGACCTGCAAAAAACCGTCGAGGTCGTAAAGAAGGTCGTCGGCAAAGCGCCTGAAGGTTACCTTTCCACCGGAATCGCGCCGAGCCACAACACGCCGGAAGTGATCGTCGAATGCGGTTACAGTTATTGGATGGATCCGCAGCACCAGGAGACACCCTACACTTTGCAGGTGAAAGGAAAAGAGCTGACCGCATTGTCTTACTTCGCCGACCTGAATGATTATGCGAGCTACCAGCGCGCCGGGCGCACGCCGCGGGACCTTTTACAAATGTGGAAGGACTGTTTCGACTGCCTCTACGAAGAAGGCGATACCGATCCGAAGTTCATGATGTGGGGAAATCACCCATTTGTCGGCGGCAGACCATTTCGCGCCCATTTGCTGCGCGAGTTTATCCGGTATGCCAAAAACCACGCGAAGGTCTGGTTCGCGCCCGCAGGCGAAATCGCCAAATGGTACCGCGAGAATTACCGCGACGCGCAGGTGGAAACATGGCCGAACTTCGCCTTCGCCGGACGCGCGGGGAAAATCACGGACCTGACCAAATCGTGATACGCTTTGCGAGTTCGCTCGAAGGCTCACTCCTCGATCTATACTCTCTGGGATTTGCGCCGAAACATGAATAGTTGCGGATAGGTTTACTTTGGCACATAAAACGCGAACTGAAGAAAAGATACGGGAGGGCCTGCAGCAGTTGCGGCAAGCAGGAATTGACTTAGAAGACTTTTCAGCGAGCCTCATACCTCGTTTAAAGCAAGACCTCGGCAAAGGGCAAGAGACCGATCTCGCGATCTCTTTTCTGCTTGGAAAGATCGCTGATCCAGCCGCGGCACTAGTACTCGGCGAGATTGAAGAGAGCGCCGCGAACAAAGAGCTACGCAAGGAAGCGCGTCGGTCGCTTTTCAAGCTCTCTCAGCGCGGGCTCGCAATTCCGCGCGAAGCGCAACAAAGGCCGGCAGTCGCGGGCCCGCTTTTCAGCGATGGTCCCATCATCGAAGCTTACATGTCTCCTCCGGACGGCGGCGGCGGGTACCTGGTCTGGATCGCCAAGCCGCAACCCAATCATGGCTTGCAGTTGATTCAAGGGATGCTACACAGCCGGGAGGGTTTGCTGCGCATCGCCGGCGCGCAGGTGCGACGCAAAGAGTTGCGCAGGATGGCGCGCGAGATTCAAACGCAGCACGGCGCGACAATGATAGCCATTCCTTGGGAATATGCTGATCGCGCGCTATACGAAGCGTATGAAACAGCTAAAGCGCGGGGCCAGACCGGATTGGAAAACTTTTACGAATTGCGTTCGGTCGTTGCCACCGGCAAACCCAAACAGCTGCCGCACCCGATCTACGATCAACTCAATGCCGCCGAGGCGCGCGAAGGCGCGTGGCGCGAAGCCTCCCGCCGTCTATTAGATGAACCGGAGCTGCGTTACTGGGTTCTGACAGAGCCTTGGCTGGGAGCATTTTTGACCCAAATACAGGAAGCGCAAACCAGCCGCTTGGTGTTAAACCCGGCACAGAAGGAGGAACGGGTTGCGGCGATCGTGCGCGACGCCGTCAAGGAACTTTGCCGCGGCGCCAACGGTAAAGCGTTTCAACGTCGTATGGAAGACACGGCACTTTATTTTTTGGAAACCGGCCGCGTTGTCCAGGCGAAGCTCGCTTTCGCCGTAGCGCTCCAGATTAGCGAAGGCGATCCTGGTCCCCTCGATGTGGCTTTCCTCACCGGCCTGGTGCAAAAAAGTTTCGCCTTGCTATTGTCGCAGGAAAAAGCGCAAAAAGCGGAAGAGCCTTCGCTGATTATCAAGCCATAGGCTGGTTCACGGTTCAATGTTCAACGTTCGAAGCCTTCGAATCTGAGACTGTGTCATGACTGCGCCAACACCACCGATGCCATCCTGAGCGTAAGCCAAAGGATCTCGTTTTTTAGCGTTGCCAAGACGAGATTCTTCGGCTGCGCCTCGGAATGACATTGCGACACACTCGTTGTACTTGAGGGCAGTGAACCGCGCGCGCCGTAGGCACGCACCTTGAAGCTTGCTTGAACTTTTGAACCCTTGAACTTTTCAACCAAGTTCGGTCAGGATACTTGAGTGGGGAGAATCACGCGGAACACGGTGCCTTTGCCGACTTCGCTGCTCACTTCAATCTGGCCGGACATGGCCAGAACCAAACGCTTCACAATATTCAGCCCTAAACCGGCCGCCGCATGATCTTTGGCGGTTGTGTAGAACATATCGAAGATCTTGGGCAACAACTCGCTGCTAATCCCGACGCCGGTATCCCGCACGCAGAATTCCACCCGGCCATCGTCGCGCGGCGTGAACTCAAGGCTCACTTTGCCACTGAGGGTGTATTTGCGCGCGTTATCGAGTAGGTTGCGCAGAATTTCCTTGAGCTTCACCTTGTCCGTCCTAATCGTTAGGCCGCGCCACAGCAACGGAATGTCAAGCTCAATGCCTTTTTCGCGAAATGCCGGCTCGGATTCCGACTTGAGCTCGGCAAAGAGTTCGCTGACGGACACCTGCGTCACCGCTAACGGCATCTTGCCATGTTCCAAGCGAGCCATGTCGAGGGCGCTCTTGATGAGAGCAAGCAACTCATTGCCGCTCGCCTCGATGGCCTGAATTCGCTCCAGCTGGTCCGCATTGAGCTCGCCGCACAGGCCGGCACCCAGCAGCTCCGCGGAACCGAGCATAATCTGGATCGGCGTCTTGAGCTCGTGGGCCATCACCCCGACCAGCACGGACTTAATCTCGAGGGTCTCTTCCAGCGCGGCGTGGGCCCGCTTCAAACGTTCGTGCACGCGCGAGTTGAGAATCGCCACTGCCGTCTGGCCGGCAAGCGTGGTGATCAGGTCGATGTCGTCATTACTAAAGCCCGGACGCTCGCGCGCATAGAATCCTATAACTCCTAAGCGTTCCCCCTTCGCCTTAAGCGGCACCCCCACATAGGCGTTGAGCCCATGGCGGG
>DATACQ010000209.1:0-5746 GCA_036258955.1 Binatia bacterium | reverse complement strand
AAGGTCATCGGACCGGTGCGCCAGCCGCCGGGCACCGGCGACTCCAAGCCGATTTCATAGCCCGCGTTGGATGCCAAAGTCATCAGGTCCGTGTCTTTCATCCCGGGCTGCAAATTCTCCCAGACGCGAAACCACACGCCATCCACCATGGCGGCGCAGGTCTTCAGGCAGGCGATCTCGTCCTGGTTCTTGATCATGCGTGCTTCGAGCATCAGATTCCGCGAGTCGACCATATTTTTCATACCGGCGGCGATCAACGCTTCCCGCGCGTTGCCATCGAAACTGCCAAGCGCGAGCTTTTCACCAAGCAACCCACGCTTCTCCAATTCGGCTTTGATCTCCGCCGCAAACGCTTTGGCTTCCACCGCGCAAGCCTCTGGGCCGGGGGCGCCGCTCAGCCAAGAACGCGCCGGTCGCCACTCTTTGATCCAGGGACATTGGTCGGGCATTTGATGGTAGTAACCGTCGTGCTCGTACATGACGGGATCGCCCTCGGCAAAAAACAGCACATAGCGGCACATCGGATAATGGAAGCCCCGCAGCGCGGTCAGGTAGCGAATGTTGTGAAGGTTCGCTTCGAGCATCGCCGCGATGCCATGCTTTTTCATAATTCGCTGCGCCCGTTCAACGCGTTGCTGGCGCATGCGATCGGGATTCAAGCGCTCTTGCCAATCGGCTACTTGGGGACCATAGGTGAGCTTCGGTGCGTACTGAACCATGTCATGCCTCCAAAAAATTACGCGGGCCATGATTTATCCCATCGAGATGCACAGGCTCCCGCGCTTTGAAATCTAGCTTGAAGCCGTCGCGGCTTGCAAACGCTGCATCGGACTCAGACTCCGGTGCGGTTTTCGCAAAGCCGTCCAGAAATCTGCTCTTGCAATATCGCCGCATGCTGGATAGAGAGCAGCTTATGTTCGCTGGGCGCGCAACACCCGCGTCGATCGTTGCGTGTGCATGCTCGGCCGAGATCTGAAGAGGTTACGGGCGTGCTGAGTCGCGAGAGGCTTCGCTGCCCTCGCACCGGCAACAAATCACTTCCAGACGAGGAGTTCATGCGTGTTATCGATATCGATGGCCACGTCAGAGAAGCGGACGATCTGTGGCAACGTTATTTGGAGGAACCCTTTCGCGCCCGAGCGCCAAAGATCGAAAAAGTTTCCAATGGACAGTTGCTGTTCTTACTCGAAGGCAAACGTCATCATCGCCGCCCCGATGAGTCACCTTTCCGCGTAAAAGAAGACGGCTCGCCCGTCAATGAGCATCGCGAGCTGGCAACCGATCCGAGAGAGCGACTGCGAGACATGGACCGCGACGGAATCGAACGCGGCCTTTTGTTTCCCTCCGCGGCGCTTTATTTACCCTCGGTCGAGGAGGAAGCATACGCGGCAGCGCTCTGCCGCGCATACAATAACTGGCTTTACGATTATTGCGGCGCGGATCGCAATCGCCTGCTGGGGGTCGGGGTCGTGCCGGTGCAAGACATCGGCGCGGCAGTGGCCGAAACGCGCCGTTGCATCAACGAGTTAGGATTTAAGGCGATCTTCATGCGTCCTAATCCCGTCAAAGGCCGCATGGTGAGTGATCCTTATTACGATCCGCTCTACCAGAGCCTTGTCGAGCTTGGCGTTCCACTGATGATGCATGAAGGCTCGGGCGCCTATCTACCGACCGCCGGCGCAGACCGCTTTGCCGGCGAATGGTTTTTCACCCACACAATCTCTCATCCAGTGGAGCAGATGCTCTCGAGCTTGGCGCTCATCTGTAAAGGTACATTGGAGCGCCATTCGGAACTGCAAGTGGTTTTCTTGGAATCGGGGGCGGGTTGGCTTCCCTATTGGCTCTGGCGCATGGACGAACATTACGAAATTCTGCCGTTTCAAGTGCCGTGGCTCAAGATGAAGCCGAGCGAATATTTTCGCCGGCAGTGTTACACGTCCTTCGAGCCGGATGAGGTCCGCCTGGGCGAAGTGATCGCCAGTGTCGGCGCGGAGCGCGTACTATTCGCCTCGGATTATCCGCACTGGGACGCCAAACTGTCGGGCTCGCCGCAGGCCGTCATGGACCGGCCCGATTTAGATCTCCACACTCAGAGGAAGATCATGGGAGAAAACGCTGCGCGGCTCTTAAGACTGGACTGACGATAGTGTCGAGAGTCTAGGGTCCCGGGTCTCGAGTTTACAGGACAACCTTAGACGCTGGACCCGAGACCCGAGACTGCGAATCTTGGGTCACATAGTTCAGACGCTCGGAAAATGAATGATCTTCTCGTCAGTTTGAGCTGGTCTATTCAAGGAGGATTTGCTATGGCCGAAACACCGAAACTCGTTTCATCGATGGGGAGAGCGGAACTCGATAGGATCTTTGTTCGGGGCTACGATCTTAACGAGCAACTGTTGGGGAAAATTTCCTTTGCCCAGATGGTTTGCCTGATGCTACAGGGACGCATGCCAAGCGCCGAAGAAGCGCGCATGATCGACAGCATGTTGATTGTCCTGGTCGATCATGGAATGACTACGGGCGCCGCCGCTGCGCGCATGACGTTTCACTCCGCCCCCGAAGCGATCCAGGGTGCGGTGGCTGCCGCCATTCTCGGCGCCGGCAGCGTCCATCTTGGCTCGTCAGAGTACTGCGCGAAGATGCTCAGTGACGCGCTGCCGCGGGACTCTAAAGAAGCCGACGTCGATACAATCGCGAAAAATACCGTCGAGAAACGGTTGGCCAGCAAGCAGCTCATCCCTGGTATCGGCCACGGTATTCATACCGGCGGCGATCCGCGGGCCGAGAGACTCTTTCAGATCGCCCGCGACACCAATGTCTACGGTCGCTATTGCGAGCTGTTGAAAAAAATCGGCAAGATTGCCGACGAAAAGGTAGGCAGGCACTTGCCCGTTAACGTGACGGGGGCTATCGGCGCGATTTCCATGGACATGGGCTTCCATTGGCAGATGTCAAAAAGTTTCGCGATTCTGGGTCGCGCGTTGGGAGGATTGGCTCACGTCGGCGAGGAAATCCGCCGGCCCATCGCGCGCGGCATCTCGAGTTTGATTCGGGATAACCTGGAGTATGTGCCTGACGAATGAGTTTCTTGGGTGCGAGTTTCTGGTTTCCAGTTGTCGGAACCACAACGGAGTCTAGAAATCAAACCCGGATCAAGAATGATTAGATTTGGTCTCATCAGTTTGCTCTTTCTGCTGACCAATGTACCGCCCGTCTGGTCTGCGGAAGCCCAACCTGAGCCTTTTTTCAAAGGCAAACAGATCGCCATCGTTGTCGGCTTTACGGCGGGTGGCATCATCGATTTGTGGGCTCGACTGTTCACGCAGTACCTTGGCAAGTACATTCCGGGCAATCCGAGCCTCATCGTGCAAAACGTCGCCGGCGGCGGTTCGATGATTGCCGCTAATCAGCTCTACAACATTGCCAAACCCGACGGACTCACCCTGGGCATGATCTCTTCGGGGCTTTATTTTGATCAACTGATCGGAGTCAAAGAGGTCAAGTTCGATTGGGCAAAGTTCGGCTGGATCGGCTCGCCCGTGCGCAACTTCGAAGTTTTGACCATGCGCGCGGACACACCTTACAAAACAATCCAGGATATCCAAAAAGCGGCGCAACCGCCACGATGTGGAACCACAGGGACGGGCGCCACAGGTCACTACTTTCCGAAGTTTCTCGAGGAATCACTGGGCGCGAAAATTCAGATTGTGCTCGGCTACCCGGGCAACCGCGACGTTGAAATTGCCATCGAGCGCGGCGAAGTGCAGTGTTATGCCATCACCAAAGAAGCTTTTCTGCGCGAGCCGGGCCGCTCTTGGCTAAAGAAGGGTTTCGTCCGCGTTCTGGTTCAAGGCGGACAGGAACGCGACGGCCTATTTCCCCATACACCGACCATTTACGAGCTCATGGACAAACACAAAACTCCCGACACGCTGAAACGTTTCGCCACAGTGCTGCTTTCGCCCGGAGCCATCGGTCGGCCGCTCATCACGCCACCGAATATACCGGCGGACCGGCTGCAGACTTTGCGCACCGCCTACGCCAAAATGATCAACGATCCGGATTTTCTCGGGGAAGCGAAAAAGCGGGATTGGGACGTGGAGTACATCAGCGGTCAGGAACTGGAAGCGACAGCCAAGGCCGTCGTTGTCCAATCGCCGGAAACCATCGAGCGACTAAAGAAAATACTGGGGGGATGACGAATCAAAGCGCTGCTGACGGCGCTAGCCATCAGCCGGCGCAGGACCTTCTCTAACGAAAGGAAATCTGATGCTCACCTCGATCAAGATCGATAACCGCATGAACGGGTTTTTCGGCAAGCCCGCGGGCGGCGGCAAACGGCCGGCTGTCATTCACCTGCACGAACGCTATGGTATCGTGCAACACACGACCGACTTGGGCGAGAAATTCGTCCAGCAGGGCTATATCACCATCGTCCCGGATCTTTTCTCGCGTTTCACGGGCGACCGCGACAAACTCGCAGAAGGCGATGAGCGCTGCGACTTGGACGACGGTGAAGTTTTGCAAGATATCGATGCCGTGATCCAGTACCTGCGAGCCACTCCGGAAGTTGATATGAGCCGGATCGCGATCTCTGGCGTGTGCCAGACCGGGCGCCAACCCATCCTCATGGCAGCGAAGCGCGATTACATCGCGGCGGTCGTAATGCTTTACGGCGCGGTCTATGACGCGGACTGGAAATCGCAGCCGCAGCGTCCCGAGCCCATAGACAAATTGATGGAACAAATGTCTTGCCCGATGGTCGCCGTTTTCGGCGAATTGGACAACCTGATCCCGCTAAACAACATCGTGCGCATGGTCGGCGTGCTCGCCAACGCAAAGAAGAGCTTTGACGTGCGCGTTTATCCCGGAGCGCCGCATGGCTTTTTAAATGATACGATGCCCGGCCGCTTTCGTGCCGAGCAGACCACGGCCGCCTGGCAGCAGATCACCACGTTCCTGGACGCTGTGTTTAATGGCAGGTATTCGAAGGAACGCGTGCTTTGGCGCTTTGAGAGTGATTCGGCGGCGGATTACGATTTCACGAAAATGAAACGCTGGGAATGAAGGCACGATAAGAGAAAATTTTACGGAGCGCTTACGGCAAAACGAGAAGAAAACAGGTCGCTAAACCTTGTCTCCCTGGAAGGTGAAGAGCCGTCCGCAGCGCGCAAGTTTCTCTGGCGCGCTGAAGAGATTCTGAGCGATTGGCTCGGCGTAATCGGCATCGTCGGTTTCTTTCTCGCCTGGGAGCTTTCCACCCGCTTTGAGATTCTCAACCCGTTCTACTTCCCGCCGTTCAGCACCATTCTCGCCAAAGGCTACGAGCTATTCGCCAGCGGCACGATCTGGGAACACATGTGGTTCAGCCTCACGAATTTCGCCGTCGGTTTCCTCGTCTCTGTGGCGCTCGGCGTGATCATCGGCGTGCCCATGGGCTGGTACAAGAGCGTCAGTAAGACCTTCGACCCGCTGCTGTCGGGTGTCTACGCAACGCCGCTCATCGCCCTGCTGCCGCTGATTATTATGATGTTCGGGCTGGGAGCGATCTCGAAAATCATCATGACCGTTTTGGCCGCGGTATTCCCGATTTTGATCAACACGATGGTCGGTATCGCCAACACCGATCACCGCCTCATCACCATGGCCCGCGCTTTCGGCGCCACAGACAGCACCATCTTTCTGAAAGTATCAGTGCCGGGCTCGCTGCCGTACATCGTCGCCGGCATGCGCGTCGCCCTGGGCC
>DATACQ010000208.1:0-4885 GCA_036258955.1 Binatia bacterium | reverse complement strand
CGGCTAAGATCACGCGCGACACTCCCGATCCCGCCGGGGGCCATATCACGAAAGATCCACAAACGGGCGAGCCCACCGGGGAGTTGCACGAGCGCGCGCAGCTGATTCTAAAAAACGTGGCGCCCGAGTTTAACTATCTTCAACTCAAGGATGGCATTGTCTTCGCCCTGGAGCAGTGCCTCCGGCGCGGTGTGACGACAGTGCATGACATTGTGCGTTACGCCGAGCCGGTGCGAGCCTACCAGGAGATCTACAAGGAAGGCCGCATGCACGCGCGCGTGAGCATCTTGCCCCGCGTTATTGAGTCCATGATCGAGTCGAAGAGTTTGATCGAACTCGGCCTGATCACTGGATTCGGCAACGAGTGGCTGAGAGTCGGCGGCGTTAAGATGAGCATCGACGGCGGTATTACCGGCCGTAACGCTTGCTTCTACGAACCTTACGAAGACGACGAGCACAATCACGGTATCATTCGCATACAGCAGGACGAATTGAATGAAACCGTGCGCAAGTGCCACGACGCGGGCCTGCGTTGCTGCGTTCACGCCATCGGGGATCGCGCCTTTGATATGGCGTTGGATGCCTACGAAAACGCCATCGCAAAGTCGCCGCGCAAAGATCACCGACACCGCATCGAGCATATGGGGAACTGGCTTGCGACCCAGGAAAGAATGCAGCGCATGGTGCGGTCCGGCATTGTGGCAATTCCAAACATTGCGATTGGATACTATGTGGGTGACGCGATCCTCGATTGCGTTGGCGAAAAACGGCTCACTAAAGCTTTCCCGTTCAGAACACTCCTAAAAAATGGGGTGATTATCGCCGGTGGTTCTGATTCCCCCGGCTATTGGCCGGTGGACGCGTTAAGGGATATCTCGGCCTGCGTATCGCGCAAAATGCGTTGGGGCGAAGTCTGGGTTCCAGAGGAACGGATCACCGTCGCAGAGGCTTTCGCAATGCACACCACGACTGCGGCATGGGTCGGCTTTGAAGAAAATGTCAAAGGAACTCTCGAACCCGGCAAACTGGCCGATATCGCGGTGCTGGCTGAAGACCCGTTTGTTATTGAGGCAGAGAAAATCAAGGACTTAAAAGTAGAAATGACGATCGTCGGCGGCGAGGTCAAGTATCAGGCGTAAGCAGCTAGACGTGTTGCGCAGACTGATTTGCACGCAGAAAATCGCTCCTAACTCCCTTACAAGGGAGGCAAGGATCTGTACGTATCGTGCCGCGGTTAGAGGCAAGATTGCAACTTCTCCCGTTGATAAAGGGTAAGCTGTGAAAAATTCGGCTCATGGTTCGACCTCACCACGAGCGGTCAACAGTAGGCAAGTTTAAGCGCTTTGCCGTTCGTCCTGAGCCGGTCAAAGGCCCGACGGCGAGTTTTTGCAGCTTGGGGCAACGAGTGGATTTCAGCGGGCGTGAATCAGAGATCGTTATAGGTGTGTGCGTTGGGCCGGTGCCATAGCTTCTCGGAGCCCATGGTCATTTTTTTTCTTTGCTTGTAGACGTGAATGCACAACTCCTCAATCATCGCAACCTGGGAATCGCCCCGGGTGCGCCGATCTTCATCGTGCGGCACAAACTGAATCGTGATCGACTGGATCTTATCTGTCTGGTCTTGCCACGACACGCGAGTCAAGCGCCCGCCCAGGCGATCGACGTAACTGCCGCAGAAGCGTAGCACTTGCGGCAAGCTCAGCAGATTCGACGCCATGGAGCGAGTTTTTCGCTCGCCCCGGCCTTGTTCATCCATTTTCTTGATATCTTCAGGACCGTACTGCTTTACGATATCCATGGTGCTCGGCGTGTTTTTGCTCCAACCCTGCACAATGAACTTCTCTCCTTGCGTCTTGACCTCCAGAGATTTGAGATCCATACCTTCCAGGTTCTGGCCGATGCAACGAAGGGCGCGGGAATAAAAATTGCCGGGGTGGTTGGTTGGCTCAACGCCAGCGGTAGGAGCGCTCGTCACAATGCATCCGCTAAACGCAATGCACGTGCCAGACGCAAACGTTTACTATTAACGACAATCAGCGACAGGTCAGAATGTAATTTGGCGGAACGAGCGGAAAGCCCAACAAACTTCTAAGCCGCCGGGCCATTGATGAACGAGGCGTCAATATCCCGACAAGTGACGTAATATGGCCGGCTTGCTTGTCATCAATACCCGCTAAGCGCGCCGAAAACACCACCCCCGAACGCGCCCGGTCGCGCACTCGGAACTCGCGTTTGAATTGGAAGCCTATCGTTCGCGGCTATTTGCAAACGCGGTCATAATGCTGGGCACTATTTCCGGGTAGAGAGTCTCCGCCACGCGCAGCATTGCGGTGGCATCTTCCTCATTGCACATGAGCGCGACTTTTGTGAGTGGCGTTGTAATCGGCGCTTCGTTTGTCTGAATAACGCTTTTGACCATCGAATAAACCGGCGAGTTTGGGTCGAGATGTCCCAAAAGGGTGTGCCATTGCGCGGCAGACAACTCGATTACGATATCGGTAGCTTCCATGCTGTAGACTAAACACACGCCCAAGGTAAATCCAACAACGGATGCCGGATATCTTCGTCGTTCACCAGTAAACGACTGTTCAAGTCGTCATAGAATAGCAGCACGATTTTCACCGCCGGCTGCTAGCGCGGCAAAGCCGCAATCAAACGAGGACAAGACTTTTCACCATAGAGCTTCTACAGCGGCAAAGCCGCAATCAAAAGCAGATTCTTCGTCGCTGCGCTCCTCAGAATGACATACGAAAGTACACAGGAATCGGAATATCTCGCGCAAAGCATGTCCTGAGCAGCGCCGAAGGGACGGAAAGGCGCAAAGGAAAAAATCAAAATCCGAAAACTTGGCGTCTTGGCGACTTGGCGCGAGGAATATCCCAATCGAGAAGTTCTCGACGAGACCAATTTGCGCGTTCCGGGCAAATTCCTAAGTACCAAAGGTTCAATAATTTCATACTCTTCAACTTCGCACTGTAGAGCCCGAGAATTTTCCGCGCAGCACGCAAATCTGCCGCAAGGAACTCGTTACCGTTACAAAATCCGACAGTGCGGGTTTAAACCCGACCCCTACATTTCGGAACCCTTTTATGCGTCCTTTGAGCGATATAAGTTCGCTCGCATTGATTCGGGTAGTAGACCTGGAGCTGAGCTAAATTCACTCGGCTTTTTTTAAGTTCTCAAAGTGGGATTTGAACTTTTCGCAAGGATCTTCGTCGTCGATCCGCGGCGTGAACCAAACGTAATCAAACGGTAAGCGGCCGCCGTACTGCGGAGCGTATTCTTGCGGGCGACGGCTCCCCTCGTCAACTTCCAGGAATGCTATGCTGACAACCCGCTTCTTCGGGGCGTGTTGTTTGATGTAGATCGGAATGCCGTAATCATTGCGGACATGACCCGCTCCGGCTACGAGCACAGCCCCGTCGCGCGCACCGGCCGCGATTAGGCTTTGCGCCATTTGCGCATCTCTGGCCCGCTGTACGTTCACCATCGCTTTCACGGTGTGTTCGGATCCGTAGCCGCAATGGGAACTGCGGATATCAGCAGCCATACGAGCGAAGTGAGCCTCGGCCAGCGGTCGATCAATACCCCATTGGCGGGTTGTGGCCGCGTCGAGAGCCGCCAAGCCATCACTGCGCATCCTTTTCGCACTGGCTAGCGGCAGATTGGTTGCGATGATGGGGAGCTTTGCCTCAAGGGCGGCCTCAGCAATGGGTTGATACATCGCCCAGTCCGGCCAGCCACGTTGGTTCCAATTCACGGACCTACCAAGCCCCGCCGCATCGTTTGGAGCGACAGCGAGATGTGCGGCAATGGCTGAGGCATCGTCAAGGCCGAACATCTCAAAGCCCACGGCCGGACGGCGTCCAAGAGCAATGAGGCCGCGAATCACTTTCGCCTGCAAAAGATGATGATCCGGATTGTCATGCTTCTCACCGAGCAGCACAAAGTGAGTCCGAGCCAAACGGGTGACGAAACTTCGGTGATCGATAAACGTTGCGGAGGAGACATCCCAGATACGACCATTTAAAGGATGATCCCGACCCAGGGGCGATTTCCATAATGTGAATGCGCACGCCGATGCGACCACCAGCGCGACTGTAGTTAATGAGAGTTGCCTTGCGACACCAGAAGAAATCGCGACTAGGACGCTGCGGATGCAAAACTTTAAAGCATGTGTCACTCTGGATCCGTGAAGATTCCGCGCCCTGAAATAGCGATCCCAAAATCCAGTCATTTCTGGTATATTGTCAACAATCAAGATTGATATCCAACCGGACTAACCTCGGCGGTGCCGTTGTGGCCGCGGTCGCTTCTGCTTCTCTTGTTTGATTCCAGCGGCGGTTTCGCTACTCTGAAGGAAAGTTCTAGAATCGAGGGATTACGTATATGACGTGGAAAACAAGCTTATCTTCTCTAGCCGTTTTGGCGCTGATGGTGATCGGCAGCTCTCGGGTCACCGCCGCCGGCGAACCCACCGAGGCCATTCGCGGCGCGGTAAGCCAGGGGGTCGACATTCTGAAGAATGCCAAACTCGACAATCAGCAGCAAAAGGCTCAAGTTATCGATCAATTGCGACAAATTGTCTATCCTTTGTTCGATTTCAATGAGATGTCCATGCGCTCGCTAGGGGCAAACTGGCGCCGCCTGAGCCCGGAGCAGCAAAAGGAATTTGTTTCGGCCTTCACGGCTTTGCTGGAAAAGACGTATGCAGATCAGATCGATCTCTACAATGGGCAACAAGTGGTTTATACCGGTGAAACGATTGACGGCAATTATGCGCAGGTTGATTCCCGAATAATCGACAAGAACAATCAAACCTATTCTGTCGTTTACCGGCTGCATAAAACTGACGGGAAATGGAAAATCTATGACGTGGTCGCCG
>DATACQ010000207.1:0-2918 GCA_036258955.1 Binatia bacterium | reverse complement strand
TGAACGCGAGCCGCCCGGCACCACTTGCTGTCAAGTCCATCGGGATCTCAGTGCCGGCGAGACGCTCGATCTCGCCGGCGGCGATCTCGACGCCGGCGATAGCGCGGTCGGTCTCGACACGTGCGTCGATCAGTGGCTTGCCGCTTTCGCGCGCGATCATGAGCGCAAGCGCGTCGCGCTCACCACGCATCAGCCCTGCCAGGCGCCGTAGAACAGCAATGCGCTCGTGCGCAGGCAGCCGCACCTTGTTGTTGCAAAGCGCCTCGGCGCCGTCGAGCCAGGCGTCGATTTCGTTCCAGCCGATGAGCTCGAGCGTGCGGATCGGTTTCCGGTCCCAAGCCTGGACAACGTCAATCGCATCAGTCCTCGCCTGTCGGCTTGGGCGGGCCATCAGACGAGACAGACCCGCTGGCGCAGTTGCTCGATCAGCACGCGCTTGTTTTCGCTGTCATCCAGCGGCACATCGATCAGATGCACACCGGCTTCGTCGAAGCAGGACTCCATAAGGGGCAGGAAATCCTTCGCATGCTCGGGCCTGTGCCCCTTCGCCCCGTAGGCGTTCGCATAGGCGACGAAATCCGGATTGCCGAACTCGAGCCCCCAGTCGGGGAAGTCGTCGACGGCCTGTTTCCAGCGGATCATGCCGTAGGCATCGTCGCGCAAAATCAGCACAATCAGATTGAGGCCAAGCCGAACAGCTGTCTCCACCTCCTGGCTGTTCATCATAAAGCCGCCATCTCCGCAAACCGCCATAATGCGACGATTCGGATAGAGCATCGCCGCCATCATCGCCGAGGGCAGCCCTGCGCCCATGGTCGCTAGGGCGTTGTCCAGCAGTACCGTATTCGGCTGCGACGTGCGGTAGTTGCGCGCAAACCAGATTTTGTACGTGCCGTTATCGAGCGCAATGATTCCGTCGTCCGGCATGACTTTGCGCACATCGCAAACGATGCGCTGCGGCGCGAGCGGGTAGCGATTGTCGTCCGCACCTTCGGCCATATGTTTCATCACCAGGTCGCGCACGCGCAAGAAATAGGAGAAGTCGTGGCTTTTGGATTGGCTACCAAGCGCTTCCGTGAGCCTTACGAAGCTGGTCGCTACGTCACCAACCAGCTCGAGCTGCGGGAAATAGACCTCATCAATCTCCGCCGGACTGAAGTTGACGTGAATCACACGCTTGCCACCGTGCTCCATGAAGAACGGCGGCTTCTCGACGACGTCGTGCCCGGCATTGATGACGAGATCCGCGCGGTCGATGGCGCAATGGACATAGTCTCCGTCCGACAGCGCCGCTGTACCAATGTACTGGTCGGATCCGCCGCGGATCACGCCCTTGCCCATCTGGGTATTGAAAAACGGGATGCCGGTCACGTGAACGAAATTCGATAACGCATCGATGACCCGCCGCCGGTTCGCGCCGGCACCCACGAGCAGAAGCGGCATCTTCGCCGCCCGGATCATCTCGACGGCCTCGCTCATCGATTTCGAATCGCAATCCGGCAGGCGTTGGCGGCGCGCCGGGATGAGATCCGTCATTCCGCAGTCTTCGCGCGCGATATCTTCGGGCAGCTCCAAATGCACCGCGCCGGGACGTTCCTCCATGGCGACGCGGAACGCCTCGCGCGTCAGCGAGGGAATTCGATTGCCATTGACGATCTGCCTCGCGAACTTCGTGACCGGCCGCATCATATCGACGACGTCGACGATCTGAAAGCGGCCCTGCTTGGATTTCTTGATTGGCTTTTGCCCAGTGATCATGACCATCGGCATGGCGCCGAGCTGGGCGTACGCCGCCGCGCTCATGAAATTGGTCGCGCCCGGACCGAGAGTGGAGAGGCATACACCCGGCCGTCCTGTCAGGCGGCCATAGGTCGCCGCCATGAAGCCCGCCGCCTGCTCGTGGCGGCAGAGCACGTGCCGGATGCCCGATGTCCTCAGCGACTCGAGAAAATCGAGATTCTCCTCCCCGGGCACGCCGAAGATGTATTCGACGCCTTCGTTCTCCAGCGCGGCGACAAATAGATCTGATGCCTTCATTTCGTCCTATTCACGAGATGACCCTCGGTCAACGCCGCCGCATGGCACTTCCGTGACAGCCACTTCGACCATCACCAGCTTGACGGACGGACCCTCCTAATCAAGGCGCAACTCGGCATGCGCGGGAAGTGAAGAGATTTGCACGTGCTTGCCGTCGAAGAGCATACCATTGCGGATAAGAATCTTAAACGCACTGTTTCGTGGGCAATGAATATTAACCATATTCGAAATCTGTCCGCGCCGACTAAGTCCGTGATTGCACCGATTTCGTCTAAAGCTTGCAGGGCCAGACAAACGCCCTAAATCGCCGGCCGCAATTCGCAGGCTCATGCCACACGACACCTCGGGTCTCTTGTACACCCGCAAAATTCAAATGTCGATAGTTGCTCTTCTTCATTACATCACCTCCGGCTTATTGTATAAAGTGCTGCACTTTGGAGCCTAAGCCGTCTGTTTCAAATTCCAAGCGCAACACTGGCAGCTTGTCGGTAGGTTTCCAAAGGAGTTGTAAAAGCGTGCGCCTTTCGAGGCGAGTATTCATCAGGTAAGCAACTCGATGTAACGCGCATTGATTCACGCCTGAGAAATCAGTGACTGGACATGATCCTTGCATTGTAGTTCGCTAAATATTGTAGGAGATGCCGATCCTTTAGACATTTGCATGATCGCCGAGAAGCCTTGTCCTGCATGGAGACGTTCTATTGCGGGTGGTCCCGAAAAGCGCTTAAAGCAATATTTCATGACTTACAAGCTAGCTCTTGGATCAGTGCAAAATCGAAATTCAAATTGCGGATGTTAAAACTGCGTTGAAGCCGGGAAGGTATTGTAGACACCGGTTGGATTACGAGCAGGTTTTCGGGGATTCCGACCGGCGCTGTAAA
>DATACQ010000206.1:0-6869 GCA_036258955.1 Binatia bacterium | reverse complement strand
CGCCGATCTGCCGGCCGAGCATGTCCAGAAATCCCAGGACCACGTAATCGTACAAGTAGTCTGAAGGAAGCAGTTGCGGTTCCGCCTCGGCACCGTTTCCGCCGTTAGCGTCGGCTGTGCTTGGTGTTGGCTGGACCAAGTTGCTCGCCGGTCCGAAGCTGACCCGGGGCAGCAAAGTAGCCTCGGGCCGTGCGGAGCCGGCTCCGGCATTTACAGCTTGCTCACGGCTTTGGCCTCCAGATGCCGCAGCTCCGGTGCCGTCACGTTCGTCAGATGCAAACCGCAGTGTGGCGTGAATGAGATCTCGCGAATTCGCCGCAACGGCGCTTAGCAGCTCGCCGAGCTGAGCGTCGTCCAGCAGAGGGGCGGATGGCGCATCGAGCATGAGGTCCTCCAATTCAAGCATGTCGAATGCAAGCCGCCCCCCTTTGTACAGCGGATGGGTACGCACCGCGGCGAGCAGCCATCCCGCGCGCTCGGGATCCCGGCCCTGCAGCGCCTTGCCGCGGACCCCTAGAGTGCGAAGGAGCATGCAGCCGCCCCGCGTTGCTTGTTGGATGTAGTCAATTAGCCGCGCATCGGAGCGCTCCACGAATGTCTTCCTTCACAGCATTCTCGTATTCACGTAGTGAATCACCTGGCGGAGGATCGCCTTCTCCTCACTCTGCGGCAAAAAGCCGAGCGTCTCGTCGAATAGTTTTGCGGCGCGCGCGGCGTGGCGCGCGGCCACGGCCCGGGCATACTCAATCGAATTGTTCCGCTCCATCCGGCGCAAAACATCACGAGACTCAGCCAGAGTGCGTTGCGCGCGCGGCCGCCCGAGCCAGTCAAGAAGTTCCCCGTGCTCGCGTTTGGGGACGGCGCGCATTAAATGAATCAGCATGAGGGTGCGCTTACCCTCCAAGAGATCGCCGAGCGGCTCCTTACCGTACAGATCCTCTTCGCCAATCAAGTTCAACACGTCATCCTGAATCTGAAAGGCAATGCCAACATGCGCGAACACCTTCGCGACTAAATCGAGTTCGCGCGGTCGCGTGTGACCTGCGGCGATGGCGCCGAGCCGGCACGGCGACTGGCACGTATACCAGCCGGTTTTCTTAGCAACCATGTTGATATAGTCGGCGTCGCGTGCGGGCACGTGCCCTTGTCTGATCCAGCCGAGCTCGATGGCTTGCCCTTCGATGGATTCACGGCACATTCGGATCGTCTCGTGTATCATGGCGAGAGTTCGCGCCAACCCGAGTCCCTCGATATTACTAAGCACCGTCTCTACGGCGAGGAGATTCAGCCCATCGCCGGCATTGACCGCCAGCGGAATGCCGTGTTCCATGTGCAGGCAGTCCTTGCCACGCCGATTTATCGACTCGTCCTCAATGTCGTCATGGATAAGAAAGGCGTTATGGAACATCTCCACTGCAGCCGCAATGCGCACCGCATCTTCGCTATGGCCGCCGAAGGCGCCGCAAGTCGCAATGCAGAGCGTCGGACGCAAGCCTTTACCGCCCCGTGCCGGGTATTCGCGCATGAGCCGGTAGAGACTGTCAACGGGGCGGCGCTGCGGAATGAGGCGCAAGATCTCGTCGCCGACACGCCGTCTAAAGGCCTCCAAAGTCGAGAAGAGGTCTGCGTCAGGCGGTCCCTCAAAGGTCCACCATCCCGCGCCGGTACGCCGGTCCCAGAGCACCCGCGTGGTCGCGACAGACGCGGATTGGTTGGTCGCCAATTCGGAGCCGCGCAGCAGGCGGGCCGCATCCGGCACTCCCGCGCGGGGACCAGGCTCGGGAATGCGCGGATCCGCCGGCGCGGAAAAACCCAAATTATGACTGCGCCGGTACTCTAGCCAAAGGATCTGAACGGGCCGTAGTCCAGCGGCGCGCTGTGCCAGAAGTTGAAAGGTGCGCCAGACGGCAAGCACCTGATGAGCAACACCACGGACGTCGAAAGCGCCTTGCTCTAGAATCTCACTGGGGCGGCGCTCCAGGTCATAGAGCGCGAGCAGGCTCTCGTGATTGAAGAAACATTCGACGTGGCCGCTGGATAAAGCGCGACTTACCACGAGCGAGTTCAGTCTGGCTCGCATTGTGGCGTGGCTCCCGTCGCCGAATGCAGCCCAAGCACAATGGTTCCGAGCTCGCGCGCCGCGTCAGCAGCGATGGATGGCGCGCGCCGTGCGAGACACTCGACAGTTCGGGCCAGCAAATCGGCGGCCGACTCGATAGGTGCGGCGGCGTCATGATCATGGCCCGCGAGCTCGAGGCTTGCGCCATAGCGAACTTTAGCGGAGGGCACTCCAGCTCCTTTCGGAAGCGCCGCCGGCAAACTCCACAATTCCGGGACTGGCGAAACTATGAATGGCTCCCTTTGTCTTTATCCGCACCTCGGTAGCGCCGATCACCTCATGTACGGAAAAGGGCTGGAGGCTTGTCTCTGAGGGCACCACCAGCCGGGCGGCATCGCGGCAGCGGAAGCGCAGCTGAACCCAGTCGATTCCCTGATACCCATCGATGCAAAGCGCCGCCGGGATGGGCGCGGTGGCAGAAGTACCAAGCAACGGCGCGAGCGACGGCGTGGTGATCACGCGATCGCGAGGAAGCTGACCCGCGACGGTAACCCGCAACGCGCGGCGCGGGAAGAATAGGACCATGCGCCCGCGGCGCCACACCATGACCATCGCAGTGTGGTCGTACTTCTCGTCCATTGGTTGCAGCAGAGCAAACACTACGGCCCACTCCGGCGGCCCGTCCGCACGCGCGCCAATTTGGTTACAGAAACCGAATACCCAGCCGCCTATTTCCGGCCAAGCCCAGCGGCCATGCACGCGCTCATGGTAGCCGAGCGCAACGGTTTCGCGCGCCGGCGCCATGCCGTCGTCCCACCGGCCTGTTGCGAGCACGCCAGGTTGAGCCTGCCAGCGCTTCCAGTGTGTGCCGTGAAAACGTGAAACTCCCGCAGGCGCGGGCGTCGATGTGCTGGTGAGATGGAGCGAGACGGAGGGCATGCCTGCCAGCGACTGCAATTCAAAATCGGGAGGCCGCGGAAAGCTCGTCAGTGGAGGCGGTGTACGGTAAGAGGTCCATGGCTCGCGCGGCACGTGTGCATGCCACTGGCTGCACGTCCAACCATGTTGGCAATGATACGCGAGCAGCAGGTTCGTTGTAATAGGCTCACCACCGCCGGTGCCGCCCAACGTGGCGAGGTTTGCCACCAGGGCCTGCTGTTCGTCAGCAGTGATGAAGGCATAATGAAGCCAGCGCCGCTCCAAGGGGTCGGACAGCGGCGCGCGTGTGAATGGACCGGCGGCAGCTGTGAACAAAGGCCGCGTGTCCAGATTCTTCGGGACAGAGCTAACCATCGCTCGGCAGGCAATCATCTAGATCGCCGCTGGCGGCGTTTCTGTTGCTGCTTGGACTGATTGGGAACCGGCGACGGGTTTGGAATTTCGGCCGGAGGCAAGATCGTGATCGAAAGTCCCACCTCCTTAGCATCAAAGCCCAGGAAGCGTATGGTTGTGGTGTATGTCTGTGCAACAACGAAATCAGCTGTGATGGCAACGGCAACTTGCGCAACCGCTTCTCCGTGAGGTGGTATGGTCAGGTTGGCTGGCTCGAATTCGACAAGCGCGGCGGGCAGGGCCTGGCCGGTCGCCGGAGTCAGGTCCGAGCATGCGAAAGTAATCTCTAACGGGTGATCGAAATGGTTCTCCACCGCAAAGCCTGAAGTGACCCGCTCCCCGGGCCGGCCCGACAGCCGCAGCTCCACGCGGGACTGCATTTTGGCGCCGGTTTCGGCAGCAGGAGGCGGCTTCCGTAGCAACGAGCTTTCCGCCGCAGCAAGGATTTCGTTGAGAAGCGCGAGGCCATGCGTGCTTAGGACAGAGTATGTTGTTAGGTTGAAATCGAGCCAGCGTGACAGCAGCGCCGCAGGTTCGGTCGCTTCCCGTGACCGATCGGCCCGAACCGCAGACGCAGCGTCTTTGATAAAGTTGTTCAACCGGTTCAACAGCTGTGCGTTGCCCGCGAGATTGGCCGCGACCAAGTGCTTCAGCTGCTCGCCGAATTCCTCTAAAGACTTTTGACCGGAGCGAGCTGTGGATGCCACGAGGATTCTCCTTGATCCGTCGCTCCCCGAACGCTTCACCGGAAATCGCCGGGGTTCATGATCGTTTACAGGTGATCGCTTGCCCGATCCTTGTCGGGCGTGCGGTGCTCCACGCAAGCCTCTGTGCACTGAAAATGGTCGTACCAGTGGTGCGCGCGGATGCGCACGGGCGGATCGCCCTGGACGACTTCACAGGTGCCGCGCTCCTTACCAGACGTTTTCTCGCACTTTACATCGAGCCGTACGCTGACGCACTGCTCGTAAGAGCCGCGGACAACGATTTCCGCTTCATATTTGCCCTCCGGAACGTTCGGTACCGTGAAGGTCGCAGTGAGGACGCCCGAGGAACCGGCTGCTAACGACAGGCTCTGGGCCGATAGCGTCATGGTTCCCGGAGAGCCGCCGGAGCCTAAAAATGGCGTCGCGTGCAGGCTAAACGTGCGGGCGGACTTCGATGCGTTGGTGACGCGCACCGCCAGTCCGGGCGTCTCGCCGGGACTCGCCTCCCACGTGACCTCGCACACGCAACGCGGCGGGCATTCGGTCTCTGGAATCGCGCACATATCTCTGGGGCGCAACGATTGGACGTCAGGCAAAGGCGGGAGAATGTTCGAGACCTGCTGTAGGAGGTTACGGGCATTATCGACTGATATTGCCATAAGCTTGAGACCCAAGCCGAGCAGCCCGTCAAAGAACTGAGATGGGGACTGAGGTTTTACCGAAACATTCATCGCGGCCTCCGTTTCGTCGAGTTACTCGACCCATTACACTCCACCTCAAAACTAAGCTCGCCGCTCATAAACGGGGTGGAGCCCTCGTACGTCCGACCTTTGACCAATTCGTCCGGAAGCTTGATCTCTAGGCGTAGCTCGCGCCTCTCCCCAGGCTGAATTTCCGAAATCTCGCCGCGCAGGTTCACCCGTGCCGGACGCGCGACGCTAGACCGCAGCTCACGGACCACCCGGTCCAAATAGGATTGATGGCCTTCTTCCGCCGTGGTCTCACGCAACGCGTGAACCATCGAGCGCCCAACCCAATTTTGTTCCTCGAGAAAGACCAAAGCCAAATCACGCAAGCTTTCAGAGACGTTTCCACGATTTGTGATCACGACGAGCGCCTCGACCACTTCGCCGCCAGCGCCGCGCAGGCGGATCACGTCGGGCTCGATCTGAACGTTTAACTTTTCAAAGACATGCACGACTGCCGTCTCTCGTTGGTCAGCGCAGGAGAGATCGACCGTATGGCTGCCAGGCGCCGTGTGCGGCTCCAAAAAGAAATGCGCCGGAACGCGCTTGCGCTCGCGCGGTGCGAGAGAGGCTCCAACGCGCAGCTCGGCCGCGCCGAGAGCTCGCGATGTTTCGCCGCCCAGCAGCGCGATCGAACGAATCTTCACTTTCTCGTCAGACTCGTTGAGCAATTCGATTTCTCCGGTGCATACCGGGGGGAAGCCGCTGAAGATGAAAGGACCGCGGCCGAGCCGCCAGGCCTCGCCGGGTGGTGCCGTATACGGTTCCATTGATCCCTCTACGCGCAGATCTCAGTCTTGTGCGGAACGTAATCCTCAACGACGACCATCGATTCGCCGCAGACGCAGAATGCCAATAGCTCAATGCCCATCGCGCTCAAGCCAAAACGCATGTTGACCGGGAAATGCACGCGCGTCGGCTTCATCGCTGTTTGCACATTGAGATCGATCCGGGGCAACTCTTTGATGCGTATATCATTCAGCCCCGCATCTACCTTGCTGTCGCTCTTCAAGGTGCTGTTAGTCGTTACACTGATGGGCGCAACTTCTTTGATGCGAATGTTATCGAGATCGAGATCGAGGGAGCCGCCGAGAGTGGCTGTCGAAGTGATCGTATAGTTTGTGGGAATCTTTGGAGCGCTCATTGTACCTCCGCCTGCGAACCCATCCGCGATGTGTGGTAGGATTTCTCAAAAACTAAGGGTTAGTCTCACCTAACAAAATTCGGCTTTGGCTGTCAATAAATGCAGGTCAGGATTTCGGCGATGACCCATCCAGCTAATCGGGCCGCCCTGGCGCAGCAAGCGTGGTCTCGGTGACCGTCGAGCCTGAGACTTTCACCCGCTGCGCGCGATAAACCTTCAGGAACGCGAGCGGTGATGCGGTGACTGTGACAATCGCAACCAAAACGATCGCCGCGTTTACCGATTCGTCGATAACGCCGAGCTTTTCGCCGATTGCCGCAGCGGCGATGATCAAAGACAAGCGGGGACACATGAGAATGCCGGCTGCGAGGCAGTCGCGTGACGGATGATTGAAACGAAATATGAACGCAGGAATGACCTTTACCGCGACGGCGGCTAAGAGCAGCAGAGGCACCGAAAGGAGAGCCCCGGTCGACGAAAGCAATGCCGGCAGATTAAAATCAACGCCGACCATGATGAAGAAAATTGGGATGAAAAATCCGAACCCGATCGCTTCAAGATGACTCGATAACTCCCGATCCTCAGGTGTGCGCAAGAGCGCCACGATCGCTCCCGCCAAAAAAGCGCCGACAATGATTTCGATGCCAAGGGTTTCGGCGAGCACGACAAAGATCAACAACGTGGAGAACGCCGCGCGAACTTTTATCTGAGCCGTCGCGTGACTGAGTTCCTTGATGACTCTTTGCAAGGATTCGATGCCGCTCAGGAACGAGCCGAAACGCGCAGCAAAGAAAAAAGCCACGAACAAAAGAAAAACTAATAAAATCTCTGCAGTCAAACCACGCGAAATTACCGCCACCAGTACGCTGATCAAAAACATC
>DATACQ010000205.1:0-13289 GCA_036258955.1 Binatia bacterium | reverse complement strand
GTTTTTCACTGCACGGCGAACTCAATGGAGAACGGTCTCGCGCACGAAAAAGCCATTATTAACCTGGTTGAGCGCGCCAGCGGTTGCCCAACGATTACGACTGCGCAAGCCATCACGCAGGCCTTTGAGAAATGCGGCATTAAGAAGCTCGTGCTCATCAGCCCCTATGTAAAGGCCACTAATCAACTGGAAGTGCATTACCTGGCGGAAGCCGGGTACACCGTGATTCACGAACTTGGCCTGGCGCTGGACAGCCATGCCTACGCTTCGATAACGCCGGAGGAGTGGCAGAAAATCGTGAAAGAAAACACCCGCCCGGACGCCGATGGCTATTTTTTGAGCTGCACGAATACCCGCATGATCGAAGCCGTGGCTGATCTTGAAAGCGACCTTGGCAAACCGGTGATTAACAGTAATCAGGCCACGATATGGGCGTGCCTGAAGAAGTTAGGAATCGCGCACGCCGACAAACGCCTAGGCAGGTTGTTCAACTGAATGCTTGCGCAAATTCTTCCCGTTAACTCCCTAAAAATTTTTCTCCCGCCAAGCCTCGAGTGAGCAAAGTCGAACGATCGTCAAGACGGCAAAGTAGGGACAGGTCGCGACCTGTCCCTACGGGACATGCTTTGCGCGAGATATTCCGATTCCTGTGTACTTTCGTATAACATTCTGAGGAGCGCAGCGACCAAGAACTGCTTTGGTTGCGGCTTTGCGCCGCCAGGCTCTTTGTCACGTCCGTGGAGCTATCGCCGCAGGGCACGTATAACAGTTTAGCCAGCACCCTCGATTGCGTCATTCCAGCATGGAGTGCCGGAATCCAGACTGACATGGATGTCTCCGGACCCATCCTGCGAACCTTGGATGTCTCCGGACCCAATCCGTGCCGGCATGACGGAAATCTCTATTCATCTTCTCGGGGCGACCGTAAGCTCATGAATCACTCCGTGGCGCAAGTCCGGCCCTCATCTGACTGCGGCTTTGCCGGTCAGGTTCTCGGCGGTTCATCCTTCCTGCTCTTGTATTCGCTAAGTCTTTCTTTGAGCCCGGTATTTCTCCGCTCGACCCGCACATTGCGGATTGCCATGGCTAGCGCTTTACGGCTGCCGACTACAATGACTAGTCTCTTACCCCGTGTAACCGCCGTATAGAGAATGCTCCTGTAAAGCATCATATAATGCGAGCTGTGCAGCGGCAGGATCACTACTGGATATTCGCTCCCCTGACTCTTGTGGACTGACGTGGCGTAGGCAAGACTGATCTCATCCCATTCGTGCGCTTCGTACTCCAGCGCTTTGTCGTCGAACTCGACCCGTATCTTCCCCTCTTCCTTGTCGATGCTGATGATACGACCGAGATCTCCATTGAAAACCCCCTTTTCATAATTGTTGCGCAGTTGCATGACTTTGTCGCGCACGCGGAGAACGGACCCGCCCCGTTCCAGCCCCTCGCCCGTCGGATTTAAAAGCTGCTGTAACTCTCGATTGAGCTGCACGGTCCCTAGCAGACCGCGGTGCATCGGGGTCAGCACCTGGACTGCATCCGGGATCTCGTCCGCACTTAGCCGGAGCCGCTGTGGAATCCGATCCCGCAGCAATTCTGTAATTGCGGCCAGCACCTCCTCCTCGCTCTCGCGCGCGACGAAATCGAAGTCGCGCCGTTCTCTGGCGTCGGAAAAATCCAGAGCCTGGCCACGCAGGATTCGATGCGCATTGACCACAATCGAGCTTTCTCGCTGCTGGCGGAAAATACGGGTAAGCACCGCCACCGGCACCGCCTTGGAATCAATCAGGTCTTTGAGCACACTGCCAGGACCTACCGACGGCAGCTGATCAACGTCGCCCACCAGTATAAGATGACTATGCGGCTCGACAGCCTGCAAAAGGTGATCCATCAATGTCAGATCGATCATCGAAGCTTCATCGACGATCACGACATCGACCTGCAGCGGATTGTCTTTGTCGCGCTGGAAACCGCCTTCCCGAGGATTAAATTCGAGCAAACGATGTATCGTTACCGCTTCTTCTCCGCAGGTTTCCTGCATCCTTTTGGCGGCCCGTCCGGTTGGAGCGGCGAGGGCAAAAGTGATTTTGGCACGTCTCAGGATTGCGAGGAGCGACACCAATAGAGTAGTTTTCCCCGTTCCGGGCCCGCCCGTGATCACGAACAATTTTTCGCGAAGGGCCTCACGGGCCGCCTGGATCTGGTCTTCGTCCAGGCGTACCGGTAGTTCGGAGAACAAACTGGCGCCGGCCACATCGATGGCGCCGCGGGCCAGGACCTTCCCTTTCTCCCACGGCCGCGGTGCCCGTTCGCCTTGCAAGAACGATGATGTGGAAACTAAACGAGTAATGGCAGCAGCCACCCGTTTTTCTGCGGTAAAGAGCTCGGTGAGATAGACCCGTTTGTCTGGTGCTCCTTCTTTCGCTTCCAATATGACATCGCCGGCCAGCTGAAGCGCCTCCACCGCGATCTCAACCTTCTCCGTTTGTGTTCCAAGCATCTCGTTGGCGCTATTGGCGAGGGTTAGCGACGGCAAAAAACAGTGGCCGCGCTCCGCGGCTTCGCGCAGAATGTGCATGACGCCCGCTTGCACCCGCAGCGGAAAATCGCCGCGGATCCCGAGGCTATGGGCCATACGATCGGCTATAATGAAGCCAACGCCATGGACTTGGCGGGCTAGGGCATAGGGATTCTCTCTTACTTGAGCAATAGTGCCGGCGCCGAAGACCCGGTAAATTCTCAAGGCGAGCGAAGCGCCCACGCCATGGCCCTGAAGAAAGACCATGACGTCCTGCATACCGCGCTGTTCTTGCCATGCTTGCATAATGCGCCGGGCACGCACCTCGCCAATGCCGTCCACCTCGAGGATGCGCAGAGGCTGATCGCTGAGTACCTGCAACGTGTCCAATCCGAATGCCTGCACTAAACGTTTGGCATAGCTGGGGCCTATACCCTTGATCAGTCCGGAACCAAGATACTTTTCTATCCCCTCAAGAGTCGCCGGATCGACCTTGTGCCACTGGTCTACATGAAACTGTAACCCATACCGCGGGTGGCGCTTCCATGCCCCGATGACCTTGATCTCTTCCCCCTCGGAAACCGGAAAGATCGTGCCAACGATTGTTGTTGGGGGCCCGCCGTCGAAATCCAGTCGGGCGACCGTATAGTGGTTCTCAGGATTATGGTAGGTGATCCTGCCGACGGTGCCTTGAAGGGAGGCTCTTTCGTTTTGCTGTTCGGCCACGGGGGCTCCGGCGATATCCTATTTGAAAGGTTTCAAGGGGTAAATCACGCGCTTGCCTTTTTCGGTAGCGAAAGCTTAAATAAGTCCAAGCCTGTGTACAATCCTGCCGCCCATTGTTCGTTTGCTCTATCTAAATCCCTGCCCCCGATGATCGCAAGCGCGCGCCGCTCAGGGATGCGGCCCTAGCGAACAGGAGTGTCAAAATGCTTTCTGAAAGTCTCTGGTTAGAGGCTGCCCTAATTTTTATGCTGATCCTGGCCAACGGCTTCTTCGCGGCATCGGAAATTGCCATCATAGCCGTGCGCAAGTCTCGTATTGATGCACTGCTGGAAGCGGGCGCCAAATCGGCTACTTCCATTGCCAGCCTCAAAAACGACCCTGACCGTTTCCTAGCAACTGTGCAAATCGGCGTCACAATTGTGAGCACTCTCTCCTCCGCCATCGGCGGCGCTACCGCCATGCGTTTTCTGAAGCCTTACATCGAATCGCTGCCGTTCCCGAGCGCCGATCAATGGGGCGAGCCCTTAGCGATACTCTGCGTAGTTATTCCGATCGCATATCTCTCTTTGGTTTTCGGCGAGCTGGTGCCCAAGTCGCTGGCGTTGCGCTTTTCCGAACGGATCGCCTTTTTTGTCGCTCAACCCATCGATTTCCTCTCGAGGATCAGCTCCTTTCTGGTGAAGCTTCTGACCGCCTCGAGCAATGCCGTGCTGTGGATATTCGGCCGCAAGGAAGTCGAGGGCGCCAGTTTCATATCGGTCGAAGAAGTGAAATCGCTGATCCGGGAGGGCGCCGCTAAAGGCATCTTCAATGAAACTGAAAAGGAGTTAATCCACAGCGTTTTTGAATTCGCAGACACCCCAGTTAAGGCGATCATGAAGCCGCGCACAGAGATTCACGCAATTGAGCTTGGCTCGTCGTTTAATGACGTAGCGAAGAGCTTCGTCGAGAGCGGCTTCTCACGCATTCCGGTCTACGAGGATGAACTGGATCGGGTTGTAGGGGTCCTGTACAACAAAGACATTTTCAAAGCACTGCAGGAACGAGGTGATTTTCGTGTTCGTGACCACCTCCATCCGGCCTTCTTCGCTCCCAGTTCACTGCCGATCAGCGAGTTGCTCAAACAGCTGCAACGCCGCCACCTCTCCATGGCCTTGGTGGTGAACGAGTTCGGCGAAATAGAAGGACTGGCGACGGTGGAAGATATAGTTGAGGAGATCGTCGGAGAGATTCGCGACGAGTATGACCGTGAAGAGCGCGGCCCGGTGGAGCGGCTCGCCGATGGCTCAATGGTGATCCAGGGCTCCGCGTTACTGCGCGAACTGAAGTCCGACTTCGACCTACCGTTTGATGAATCGCCGGATTACCTCACCTTGGCGGGATTTGTGCTGGCGCAGCTCAAGCGCATCCCCCGGGGCGGGGAATGGGTTGAGTACAACGGCTACCGCTTGACCATCGTCGATATGGAAGGAAGGCGGATCGTGAAGATCAAATTGGAACCGACTGCACCGGCGGAGACTGATGTTGCGGCATCCACGTGAGGCATGGCGGCCGTAGTTCAAACGTTCAAACTGAAGGATTTGCAGGCGGATAATTGTGCTGTCAAACCTTGAACTTTTGAACACTTGAACCGTTGAACTATTTAGTTCGGATAACAACGAATCTCAACTTCATTGCCATCGGGATCGAGAAAATACACCGAGGTAGCTCGGCCCCGCGCACCCCAGCGTGACACCGGTCCCTCCCGAATGACTACTTGCCGCTCCGTCAAATAGCTGACGATTCCGGAGAAATCATCGTGGCCAACAACGAGGCAGAAGTGATTGAGATTACCGTCCCTCTTTTTGGCGGGCTCTGCAGTTGCTTCACCGTTCTTGGCTGGAAAAAGATCGATAATTGTGCGGTCATTGATTCGCACAGAAGGAAAACTCACGCTTCCTGACCTGAATTCATCAAGCCGCTCGGGCTTTAATCCCAAGACCTCGATATAAAAGTTCAAAGCGCGCTCGATATCACGTACATTCAATACGATGTGATCGAGATCGGTGACTGTGATTCTAACCATAAGAGTTCCTTTCGTAGGTTAGGCCGAGTAAGCGGCGAGCGGTCATCCGTCATCGGCCGCTCGTTTTTTCTTCTGCCTCCGCCGCCAAAGCGCTAAGCAATGCCGCAACTTCCCGGGGCGCACCGACCGTGATCCGTATGCAATCGCGCAGGCCGGGCGCGTCGAAATAGCGCACCAGAATTCTCCGACGCTTCAAGCTTTCGTAGAGTTCTCGTAGATTCTCATTGGGCCTTCTCGCAAGCACGAAGTTACTCTGCGAAGGCAGCACGTGAAAGCCCAACTTTTCCATCCCGGTCATCAGCTTACGGCGGCTTTTTTGGATCCGAGCGGTGTTGCGCGCCATCCATGGCAAGTCCTGTAGCGCTGCGGTGGCGGCGACCAAGCTCAAGCGGTTTACGTTATAGGAGTCTTTGACCTTCATCATGCCCGCGACGATTTCCTCGGGCGCGAAGGCGATTCCGATCCGCATGCCGGCCAGGGAGAACGATTTCGAAAGTGTCCGCAGAACCACGAGGTTTGGTAAGCGGCGGACGAGCGGCAGCACCGAAGCGCCCTCGCTATCGGCGAAATCAATATAAGCTTCATCCACAACCAGGATTCCCGTAATGGCGCGCGCTAAATGATCGATCTCCTGCAAGGGTGCCAGGGTTCCTGAAGGTGAGTTAGGGTTGCAAAGAAGAGTCAACGACGCATTCTGTCTTGAGAGCGCATCCGGGACGGAAAAATCCTCCGGATAATCGACCGCTGCTTTGATACCCCCTTGAATTTCGACGAGCGTCTCGTACAGGGAGTACGTCGGCGTAGCGTAGGCAACGCGGTCTCCCGTTCCAATAACTGAGCGCATGAGCATCGAAAGCAGCTCGTCCGAACCGTTGCCGACAATGATGTTTTCGCGCTTGACACCATAAACCGAAGCGGCAACCGTACGCAGACTGTCACTGAGCGGTTCGGGATAAAGCCGCAAACTGGAGGTTGCTGCCTTTTTTACAGCCGCCAAAACTCGTGGAGACGGTGGATACGGATTTTCGTTGGTGTTGAGCTTGATATAGCCGTCGTCGCGAGGTTGCTCGCCGGGAATGTATTCTTGCAGAGCGGCTATGTTCGAACGAAAGTAACCAGGCATCGCGCGGATTCTAGCGGTGGCACAACGCTATTTCAAACGCCTAGGCCGTGCACCGCCTGAAGCCCAGCGGAGGGATCACAACGGAAAATCAGACTGCGCCACTTGATCAAAAACTTATCCGCTTAGCTACCCAGCTCCCTGTCTTGTAAGGATCAGTTGGGCTACTCACTGCTCGATCCTCGGCGGATCTCGTTCACCCTTGAAGTTTTCGCTCAGATCAAAAACGGAAAGCCCGCGGACGCCCAGACCCCCGGACCATCGTTGTTAATAGTCTATCGTCCAAATTTTGGCGCCTTCGTCCGAAAATTTACTTGGCGAAAACGAAAGTCCGCCGAAACCTTGCCAGCGGGGTATCTAAGTGGCTGGTTTCGAGTCTCTCCTGGGAACGTTACTGGCACGGATTTCGCTAACCACGATCGCCGGGATTGTGTTAGATTTATCGGTTACACTTCCCCGCGATTGTTTGGAGGCATTGATGCCGCCAGTTGACCCAACGAAAGCCGACCCTCTGAGTTTATTGCTCGACGAAATCGAGCTGCTTTCGGCCCAAACGCGATCATTAGAGCTGTCCCTCAAGCGCGCCCATACAGATGCCTTCGAACAAGTTGAAAAGTTTCAACAGCAGTTTCGCACTAAACTAAGTAACCTCAAAGCCGAATTCGAGGACCGGGGAAGTAGCAACCGCAGCGCTGTCCGCTCCGATGAAAGTCTACCTGACACAGAATTGGACGCAGAGCGAGTGAGAAGGGCCGCGGCGCAGCAGATCGAGGTTATCCGTCGCGACGCGCAGGCTAAAATTGCTGCACTGCAATCTGAAATAGCTCATAAAACGGCTCTATTGACGCAAAACCAGGCTACCATCGCGCGCCTGGAAGAGAGAAAAGCCCTCTCCCAGTCGTCTTCAAAGGAGCCGGAAACGTCGCGCCAAACCGAGGCGGCGGAGATTACTCGGCGCGATGCGGAGATCGCCGAACTGAGATCGGCGGCGCAGCGCCAGGAGAAAGCGGCCGCCGCCGCTCTTGATCATGCTCGCGAAAGTTTTTCCACCCAAATTGAGGCGCTGCGGGCTGAATTGAACCAAAAGCAATTGTTGCTTGAGCAACAGCAAAGCGGTCCCAAGGCAGAGCAAGAACTGCGCAATGGTTACCGCGAGCTGCAGGGCAGGCTGGCCGCAAAAGAATCGGTTATCGAGAGCCAGGAGTATCACTTACGTACGGCCCAAAGCGAGCTTCTCGCGGCCACCGATGCGCTTGCCGAAAGGGAACGAGCGCTTGCAGAGGCGGCGGCTCGCGCTGCTGAACAAGATCATCAATTCGAGCTCGAGCGTAACCAGTGGCAATGCCGCATTCGGGAAACGCAACAAGTCATCAACCGCTTCCGTGATGAAGTCGAACAGGCAAAAGCAGAGCTGGGGAAAGCGCTGGAGCGGGTTTCGACTTTGGCGCAACAAGAGAGCGCCGCGCGTGAACAGGCGGAACAGTTGAATCTTCAAGTCAACGAGCTCAAGAGACAACTAAGCGAAAAACAGGTCGCCCTCGAAAAGCAAGGCGAGATCGTGAGGAGGACCGAAGCCGGCGAAGCGGAGCTGAGCGCGGCCGTCTCCGAACTTCAGGAGGCGCTCGCGAAACAGCAAGCAAGCGCGCGCCACACCGAACAGAGTCTCGCGAGCGAGCTTGCGGCACTCCGGTCAGAACTAGAACGTAAGACGGGGGCGCTTCGGGAGCGCGAGGGGATTGCGAGCCGGCCGGAGCCTGACTTCACGGCGCAAATCCAAGATTTCCAAATGCGATTGCAAGAAAAAGAGTGCTTGCTGGAAGCCCGCGCGCGCGAAATCACGATCCTAGAGGCGCGCGTGGAGAGTCTGTCAGGAGAAACGGCACGTCTCGAGGCAGCACAAAAGCAAGCGTTAGCGGACGCGCCGGCCGAAAGCGGCCGTCCAAAAGAAGCTTTAGAGGCAGAAATCGTTGCATTGCGATCCGCCAGCGATCACCAACGAATCTTGCTAGAGGAACGGCAGGCAGCTCGCGAAGAGCTGGAAAAAACGCTCCGCGCTGAACTCGCTTCGGCGAAGGAACAATCGGCGGAGCAACAAAGGCTTCTTGAGAAGCAGAGCATCGATCTGCAACAAGCAACGGAGAATGCCCATGCGCTCCGCGAGCGCATGGCTCAGACCGTAGCCGCAGCGCGCGAGGCGGAGGAAATCGGGTCCCACCGTTCGGAGTCTGACACCCAGCGAATTGCCGCCCTAGAACACGACCTCGAGTCAACCAAGCAGATGTTGGCGGAACGCGAAGCAGCACTCAAGCAGGTCGAACGGCAACTCAGTGAGGGAAACGCCGGCTTACACGGAACGCACGATCGAGCGGCCCTCGAGGATCAAAGCACCCAGCTTAGAGCAGCGCAAGACAAAATAGCAGACTTGCTCGAACGGCTGGCACAGCTGGAAGCGGCGCGGCAATCATTGCAAGAGAATGCCGGCCACGAATTGCAGCAGCTACGGGAAAGCTTTGAAACCCGCATTGCGAAACTGCGCATGGAACTCGCGGCAAAAGAACAGGCCCCTGCGCCAGAGCCGCCCCCTGCGAATGGTCAGATTACCACCGCGCTTTCAGAGGGAGGTCTTGAGAAGCGGATTCACGAACTTCGCAGCCAACTGGCCGAAAAACACGCGCTGCTCGAGAACCGCAACGAGGAACTCATCCGGGTGAGAGCCGAGTTGGACGATTTGCGTGAGGGCTTCGCAGGCCTCGCCAACAGCGTTGCTCAAGAACCGATGGAAAAGCCTTCTGTGGAATTGAGGGAAGAAGACGTGATGGACCTGCCTCATCCGCTTAACGGCTCGGCTGCACCAGACACACTGCAGGCGCGCGGAGACGCGATGCGCGGAGGAGATACTGCAAGCAATCGATTTACACAGCTCGAAGGGCGCGTGCGCGCGTGGAATCCACAACCTGAAGATGATTCCGCTTTCGGTTCCGGCAGGCGCTGGCACATCGGTCTATTCAAGCGGCGCTGGAAAGCCTGAGCCGGGAGCGCTATCCGAATCAGAAGATGGAACAAATAAACAGCGCCCCGCGCTCAGTGAGTTAAGGACACGTATGATACATACCGAACGCGTCTCCACAGGCATCGATGGGCTGGACCAATTACTGGAGGGTGGCTTTCCGAAAGGCCGGTCTGTGTTGATAACGGGCGAGCCCGGAACCGGTAAGACCATTATGACGCTTCAGTTTCTCGCCGACGGGCTGGCGCGTGGCGAGAAAGGAATCTATGTTGCAGCCGATGAGGGACCGCTCGATATCATCGAGCAGGCGGAGTCGATTGGCTGGAACTTTGAAAAGTTTGTCGAACAAAAGCAGCTGGCAATCCTGAACGCCGGTACCTACCTAACGCCGATTCCAGGCATCGGTCGCGAACGCAACATCGACGTTCACAAGGCGATCAATGATCTGGCCGGTTTCGTAAGTCGCATGGGGGCGAAGCGCATGGTTCTCGATCCGGCGGGCCCGTTCCTGCTCAGCCGGGATAGCGCCACCCGTATCCAGGACCAAACGCGCTTGCTGGTCAAGCTTCTCCGCTCTTCTATGGAAACCACCAACCTTCTCACCTCCTACGCCGTGCCGCGCACGGGTGAACGATTCATGCACGGCATCGAGGAATATCTCGTCAGCGGCGCCATTGTGCTCGAACTGGTCTGGTCGCAAGACCATTTCACTCGAACTCTTGTCATCGAAAAGATGCGTTGCACCGATGTGAAGCCGGCGCAGATCGAGTTCGACATTGTCAAGGGTGAAGGCCTGGTTTTGGCAGGCTGCTGAATAAGACCCGTATGCTTCGTTGCGCTCGATCGATGTCGCGTCAACGTACAGCAGTACGCCTCCGCTCATCGACGTTCGCGCGCCTCGCCTCGGGATCTTTTTTGAGCAGCCTGCGGTTTCTAGTGGTGAATTGCTTAGCTCTTCGCTCCTAGCCCTTATCTCTCTCTTGCTCTTTACCTGTTCTTCCCAGCCCCGGATCCTCGGTTGACAGCCGGCAGGACCGTGCTTAACTTTTGAGCACGTTAAGGAGTGAACATGCGGCTGGAGAAACTAACTACTAAGTCACAAGAAGCATTGCAGCAAGCCCAGGCGTTGGCGGAGAAGCGCAACCATCAAGCTATTGACGTCGAACATTTGCTTTTTGCGTTGCTGGGGCAACGGGAAGGGGTCGTACCCTCGCTGCTGCAGAAACTCGGGGTCGGCGCATCGACTCTCGCCGAGAACTTGCAGAAAGCTCTCGATCGTCTTCCCCAGGTGACCGGCGGAGGCGGTCAGACGTTCATCACGCCGCGTTTGAAAAAGATCATCGAGAGCGCTGAAGCCGAGGCGCAAGCCTTGAGGGACGAATACGTCTCGACCGAACACCTGCTCTTGGCAATGGTGCAGGACGCCGGCGATGCCGGAAAACTCCTGAAGCAACTCGGCGCTACGCGCGAAAACATCCTCAACGCGCTCGTCAGCATTCGTGGCGCACAGAGAATTACCGATCCAAATCCCGAGGAGAAATATCAAGCATTGGAGAAGTATGGCCGGGATCTGACGGATCTCGCGCGCAAAGGAAAACTCGATCCAGTGATCGGCCGTGATGACGAGATCCGCCGGGTGATTCAGGTGCTTTCGCGCCGGACCAAGAATAACCCTGTCTTGATCGGCGAGCCCGGCGTCGGCAAAACCGCCATAGTAGAAGGGCTCGCGCTGCGCATTATTAATGGCGACGTTCCCGAAGGTCTCAAGGACAAACGGCTCATCGCTCTCGATCTGGGCGCGTTAGTGGCCGGCGCGAAGTTCCGCGGCGAATTCGAGGAACGGTTGAAAGCGGTGTTGAAGGAAGTCACCGAGGCGAGTGGCCAGATCATTCTTTTTATCGACGAGCTGCACACACTGGTGGGCGCGGGAGCGGCCGAAGGCGCCATGGACGCGTCCAACATGCTCAAACCGGCGCTGGCGCGCGGCGAGCTACGCTGCGTCGGGGCCACGACTCTGGACGAATTCCGTAAACGGGTGGAGAAGGACCCCGCATTGGAACGGCGCTTTCAACAAGTCTACGTGGGCGAGCCTTCGGTCGAAGATACTATTGCCATTCTGCGCGGGTTGAAGGAGCGTTACGAAGTGCACCACGGGGTGCGTATCACCGACGGCGCGATCATAGGCGCGGCGACGTTATCGCATCGCTACATCAGCGACCGCTTTCTCCCGGATAAAGCCATTGACTTGATCGACGAGGCAGCGTCGCGGCTGCGCATCGAAATCGACAGCATGCCTATTGAGATCGATGAAGTTGAACGGAAAATCCTGCAGCTCGAGATCGAGAAGCAAGCCCTTAAACGCGAGGAAGATAAAGCTTCCAAGGAGCGTTTGGCGCAGCTCGAAAGGGAGGTTCACAACCTCAAGGAGACGGCGAGCAGCCTCAAGGCGCATTGGCAAAACGAAAAGGATTCGATTCAACGGATCCGCTCACTCAAAGAGAAGATTGAATCGACCAAGGTGGAGGAACAGCAAGCGCAACGCCAGGGCAATCTCAACCGCGCGGCTGAGTTGCGCTACGGCACTCTCACCCAACTTCAAAAGGAGCTTGAGCAAGCCAATCTCGAACTCGTGGAGCTGCAGAAGGATCAAAAGATGCTCAAAGAAGAGGTCGAGGCCGACGATGTTGCGGAGGTAGTGGCCAAGTGGACGGGCATCCCGGTTTCCAAGATGCTCGAAGGTGAGATTCAGAAACTCCTTAAAATGGAAGAGCGTCTGAAGGTCCGCGTCGTTGGGCAAGACACCGCCATCCATGCGGTGGCGAACGCGGTGCGTCGCGCCCGCGCGGGTTTGCAGGATCAGAACCGGCCCATCGGCTCGTTCATTTTTCTCGGCCCAACGGGAGTCGGTAAAACGGAACTTTGCCGAGCCTTGGCGGAATTTCTCTTCGACGACGAGCAGGCAATGGTACGCCTCGACATGTCGGAGTTCATGGAAAAGCATTCCGTGTCACGATTGATCGGCGCCCCTCCGGGATACGTCGGATACGAAGAGGGAGGTTACCTCACCGAAGCTGTGCGCCGCCGCCCGTACTCGGTGGTGCTCTTCGACGAAATCGAAAAGGCGCACCCGGACGTTTTCAACGCGCTCTTGCAAATTCTCGAAGATGGCCGCATGACCGACGGTCAAGGACGCACCGTCGATTTCAAGAACACGGTCATCATTATGACCTCGAATCTTGGCAGCCAGCACATCCAGGAGCTCGGGGACAAGAAGCGCGCAGAAGTGGAACGGCTAGTTGCCGCCGTTTTGCGCGAGGCATTCAAGCCGGAATTTCTGAACCGGGTCGACGAGACCATCATCTTCAACAGTCTGGGGCGCGAGCAGATCAAGGCGATCGTCGAAATTCAGCTGCGTCGGTTGCGCCGCAACCTGGCGGAGCGCAAGATGACGCTCCAGATTAGCGAAAAGGCAAAGGCTCTGATCGCCGAGAAAGGCTATGACCCGGTTTACGGGGCGCGGCCGCTCAAGCGCACGATCCAACGATTGATTCAGGATCCGTTGGCGATACACATTCTCGAAGGTAAGTTTAAGGAAGGCGACCAGGTGGAAATAGACGTCGACGCTCGTGGAGAAGCTCTCGAATTTAGAAACGGCGCGGCGCATTTTGAAAGCGGCATTGCGGCTTGAGAATTGATTTAATCGGTTCTCGGTTTTAACTTGGGAGGGAGCGGCAAAATTCGCCGCGCCGTTTCTAAATTCGAGAGCTTCTCCACGAGCGTCGACGTCTATTTCCACCTGGTCGCCTTCCTTAAACTTACCTTCGAGAATGTGTATCGCCAACGGATCCTGAAT
>DATACQ010000204.1:0-8501 GCA_036258955.1 Binatia bacterium | reverse complement strand
AGCTGTCGAGCAGATAGCTCTGCAGCGTGCCATCCTCGACGACAATCTTCTTTCTGGTCGGGAGCCCCTCGCCGTCGAAGGGCTTGGACCCCAGCGCTCCAGGAATCGTCGGGTCGTCGACCACGGTGATCACGCTGGAGCCGATCTGCGTGCCAAGCTTGCCGATCAGAAACGAGGCGCCTTTATAGAGCGCATAACCCGAGATCGCGGAGGATAAATTCCTTAGCAGCGATGCGGCCATCTCGGGATCGAAAACGATAGGCACTTCGCAGGTTTTGATCTTGCTTGCGCCGAGTCTTCGCAATACACGCCGCGCCGCCTTCTCGCCAACGGCTTTTGGGGACTCCAACCGAGCGAATTTGCGATTAGAAGAGTACCAGTAATCGCGCTGCATCGATCCGTTGGATTTGGCTACTGGCGCCACCGAATGGCCGAAGTTCGAGCCTTCGTACTCACCGCTAAAGCCATGGCTGTTCGCGTAAATCACCCTACCAAAACCGCTGGAAAACTCAGCTCCTTCGGAATTGGTAATCCGCTCATCGAACTCCAGCGCGCTCTTCTCCGTTTCCACGGCGATCCGGATCTTTTCCTCCACGGAAATCGCCCTTCCTTCCTCATCGAGCAGATCCAGGTCGGGAATAACTTGCGCCAGTTCCGCAGCCTCCGGTAGTCCACCATGCGGATCCTGAGCGGTTGCGCGAGCCATAAGAACGGTGTCTTCGACGAGTTTGTCGATGGCTTGTTTGGATACGTCGGAGGTGGAGGCCGAGGCAGAGCTGTTGCCGAAGAACAAGCGCAAACCCATCCGCTTCTCGCCGGACTGGCTGATTTTCTCCACTTCGCCCATGCGTACGGTGACGAAAAAGGATTGGCTTTCCGCCATAACGAGGTCGCCCTGAGAAGCGCCCTTTGCCTTGGCCTTGGCCAGAATATCGCGCGCCAAATCCTGACTTAACTCATAGCGCTCCATAAATTACATTCAGAAGCACAGGGCCGAGTCGAAACTTCGATCTCTGCCCCCTATGCATTCTGTCCTTTCGCTGTATTACGCGGCCGTGCCGCCCACCGTCAGTCCGTCGATGCGAATCGTCGGCAGACCGACACCGACAGGAACCGATTGGCCGTCCTTCCCGCAGGTGCCGACCCCCTCGTCTAATTTTAGGTCCGAACCGACCATAGAAACCCGCGTAAGAACGTCCGGACCGTTGCCGATTAGGGTTGCACCCTTCACTGGAGCCGTAACCTTGCCGTCCTCGATAAGGTACGCTTCGCTGGCCGAAAAGACGAATTTACCGCTGGTGATATCCACCTGGCCCCCGCCGAAAGAGACCGCATAAAGCCCTTTCTTAACGGAGCGGAGGATGTCCTCCGGCGCGCTTTCTCCGGCGAGCATGAAGGTATTGGTCATGCGCGGCATCGGGATATGCGCGTAGCTCTCGCGGCGCCCGTTGCCTGTCAGTGGCATCTTCATGAGCCCGGCGTTTAGCCGATCCTGGAGATAGCCGCGCAAAATACCATTCTCGATTAGAATATTGCGCCGCGTCGGGGTGCCTTCATCATCGATATTGATCGAGCCGCGGCGGGATGGAATCGTGCCATCGTCCACCACGGTGCATAGCTCCGATGCTACTCGCTCGCCGATACGATCCGAAAATGCTGAAGTCTTCTTGCGATTGAAGTCCCCTTCTAACCCGTGGCCGATGGCTTCATGCAATAGAATACCCGGCCATCCCGGTCCGAGCACAACGTCCAGGGTCCCGGCCGGGGCGTTCTGCGCGCTCAAATTCAGTACAGCTTGGCGCACCGCCTCGCGGGCATAGCGTTGGTAATCTTTGCCGTCGGTGAAAAAACCAAATTCGACCCGACCACCGCCGCCGAAACTACCCACTTGCCGGTTGCCGCCCTCTTCGACGATACAAGTCACATTCAAACGGGTAAGCGGCTGGACGTCGCCCACGACCCTCCCGTTAGAGGAAGCCACCAAAACCACCTTGTGCTCGCTGCCGAGGGATACGAAAACATTCTTGACCCGCGGGTCCAGGCTTCGGGCGAATTGGTCGATCTCGTAGAGCAGGGCGACTTTCCTGTCGAGCGGAACCTCCACCGGTGACAGTTTTACTGGGTAGAGGTCATGCCTTACATCCGACGGTTCGCCGACGGCAACCGGTGTTGGTAAAGGGCGGTTTTGCGCGATGTATTGCGCCGTTCGCGCGGCGAGTTCGAGATTTGCAATGGTAACGTCGTCCGTATAGGCGTAACCTGTCTTGCTCTCGGCTAAAACCCGTACGCCAACGCCGTTCGCGGTAGACTGCGAGCAGTTCTTGACCAGCCCCTCTTCGAGGCTCACGCCTTCGTTTTTTCGGTATTCGAAATAGAGATCGGCATAGTCCGCCTTCTTTCCCAGTGCGGTCCCAATCACCCTGTCGAGCTCTTTTTCCCCAATGCCAAAATGCCGATCAAGAAAGTCTTGAGCAGGAGCAATTTCTCGCGCCATGATTTTCTCCTCTGGCTATTTCTATCACATTCGCTTAATTAACTCTAAGCGGGAGTGCGCTACCGCGCCGCAGTCAGGTAGGCGTTGGGATCTTTTTTCCACGCTTTAGAACCGGAGACGACCGCGTGTAGGTGGCATCATCGCGGCTTTCATGGACCAAAAATTGCTTGAACACACCCGATCCTTGCGCTAAGATCGGCTATCAAGATCAGAACGGAAACAGCCCATGAGTCAAAAGAAAATTGTCCACATCGTCGGCACCGGAACCATTGGCGAACCGCTGATCGGCATTCTTTCCACGCTGCGGGAGAAGTTCGGCATCGATGAAGTCACCTTTCACAAGCGCACACCGCTGCTTACCGACCGCTCCAAAGTCGTCGTGTCATGCCAGCAGGGGGCCAAACTTGCCGTGGACAAGGAGCGTTGGCACAAATTCATAGAAATGGGCATGCAGCCGAGCTTTGAAGCCGAAGAAGCCATAGAACGGGCCAATGTAATCATTGACTGCACGCCGGTAGGAAACGAGAACAAAGCGAAACTGTACAGCAAATACGCTGACAACGGCCGCGGATTTATTGCCCAGGGGAGCGAGTACGGGTTCGGCAAAATGTACGCCCGCGGCATCAACGACAGAGCCTTAGAGCGAGGTAAGGACAACTTCATTCAGGTGGTTAGCTGCAACACTCACAATCTTGCGGTGCTGATCGATACGATCGCTCTGGGTCCCGAGAAAGAAGATAATCTCGACGAAGGACGTTTCGTTTGCATGCGGCGCGCCAACGATATTAGCCAGGACGGGGACTTCATTCCGGCGCCCGAGGCCGGCAAGCACGACGACGCGGAATTCGGAACGCACCAGGGACGAGATGCCCATGACTTGTTCAAGACGATGGGTCTTAACCTGAATATCTATTCGTCCGCACTCAAGCTCAACACGCAGTACATGCACACCATTCACTTCAACCTGAGGCTGCGCCGCGGTATCACGAAAGAGGAATTGATGCGCCGGCTGCAGTCGAACCGCCGAGTCGCCATGACCCACAAGAAGTCGTCTGCCGCGGTTTTCTCCTTCGGACGCGATCACGGCATCTTCGGGCGCATTCTCAACCAAACCGTGATCGTCACCCAGAGCATGACGATGCGCGGCGACAGGGAGATCGTCGGCACTTGCTTTACGCCGCAAGACGGAAACTCCCTTCTGAGCAGCGTGGCGGCGACCTTATGGTTTCTTTACCCGGATTCCTATGACGAGAAACTCGAGCCCGTGCGCCCCTATTTCTTCAGCGAGATCTGACGGCTCGTGCGCAAGGGTTCCGGCGCAAAAACATTCCTGTTAGTCCACGTCCCTGCAAAGCGCGTTGGCGGTCATGATTTGCCTGCCCGCGGCGAAAATCCTTCGAACCGTACGTTGTCGCCGACCTGAAACCCGTAATGGCGCGACAAGCCGCCATTGATCTCCAGAACATACTGGCTTTTGCCGCTCACCGACCGGGAGTCGAGCGAGAAGGGCGTCGTGTTCTCCACAATCCCGACGATTTTTCTGTCGGTGCTGATGAAGATCATGTCGAGCGCAATGGGCGTGTTCTTCATCCAAAAAGAAAGCTGTTCTTCTTGGGGGAAAACAAAAATCATGCCGCGATCGGGAGCGAGATCGCGCCGGTACTGCAGCCCGATCTCGCGCTTGGCTGGCGTGTCCGCGACCTCGACTTGAAATGCAGTTTCGCGCCCATCACGGCCAATGATTGTGACTTGCGGCTGAGGTTGACAGGCGCTCACGGCGACTACGGCGGCGGTAACCAAGCACACGAACAAGGTGCGCATGTCACTTGCTGAGACTCTTAGCAATGATCTCGGCTACATCGAGAACTTCCGGAGCGCTGCCTTCTTCTTCCTTAGCAGTTTCTTCGGTGATCATGCGCATGCAGAAAGGGCAACCGGTGGCGATTGTTTTCGCTCCGGTTTCCTTAAGCTCGCGATAACGATTCGTGCTCACCCGCTCGTTTCCTGTTTCTTCTTCCTTCCAGAACTGCCCGCCGCCGGCGCCGCAGCAAAAGCTGTTGCTGCGGTGGCGCCCGGGCTCGGTGAATTGCGCGCCGCTTAACGCAATAAGCGCCCGAGGAGGTTCGAATACACCATTGTGGCGACCCAAGTAGCAGGGGTCGTGGTACGTCGTCGCCCCGGCGCCATTCTCGCTCACTTTGATCTTGCCGGACCTAATCAGCTCCTCGATAAACTGCGTGTGGTGCTTGACAACAAAATTCCCGCCGAACTGCGGATACTCATTGGAGATCGTATGAAAACAATGGGGGCACGTCGTCACGACAATTTTCGGCTTTAGCTCGTTCAAGGCGTCGACATTTTCCTGAGCCATCTGAGCGAATAGATATTCATTGCCGGTGCGCCGCGCCGGATCGCCGGTGCATTTCTCGCTTCTACCGATCACCGACCACTCGAGGCCCGCCGCATGGAGCAGCTTGGCCATACTCTGAGCGATTTTTTGCGCTCGCGGATCAAACGCCGCGGCGCAGCCGACCCAGTAAAGCACCTCCGCATCGCTCTTCTCCTCTACCGTGGGAACGGCAAACGGCAGGCCCTTCGCCCATGCCATCCGCTCATCGGGCGCGATCCCCCAGGGATTGCCTGCCCGCTCCATGTGATTGAACGCAGTTTTAAGACCGTTGGGAAATTCAGCCGCCGAGAGCACGCGCTCGCGCCGAACGTCGATTATATGCAACATCTGTTCGTTGCCTACGGGGCACACTTCCACGCACGCGTGACAGGTTGTGCAGGCCCAGGCCGCCTCTTCGTTTAGCGCAAAGTCGAGGAGCGGGCGCGGGCTTTCCTTGCCTGCGGCAAAGTCGCGCGCGATCTTGTTGAGCTCCAGCCGTTCATTGACGAGGATTGCCGCAGGGCTGAGAGCTTTTCCGGTATGGGTCGCGGGACAAACATCCTGACAGCGGTTGCACATGATGCAGCTATAGGCGTCCAGCAGCCGCGGCCAGGTAAACTCCTCCAGTTTCCCTGCGCCGAAAACTTCTTCGTTTTCGAAGTCCATCGGCTGGAGCGCGCCCGGTTGCTCCCTTCTGAGCGCGAGATTCAACGGCGCCATAAAAAGATGAATGTGCTTGGAGCGCGGAAAGTAAGGAATAAACATCAAAATCGCCCCCAGACCTCCCCACCAAAAAAAATGACGCGCCGCCTCGACGAGATCCGGAGTCATCCCAGCGAAAATGCCGGCGAACAACGAACCTACCGGCTGGAATGGATCGAAGCCATCGTGCGCTAGTCCCGCCGCTTTGAACATCAACCGGCAGCCGACGTGGACCAGGATGAAAACGGAGACGATGGCGGAGTCGCGCAATATCACCGCGCGCGCTTCCGGTTGTAGCGGCACGTTGGCGGGATAGTCAAAATCCCGGGGTTTTACCAGCCAACGCCGGATGACTAAACCGAGCACGCCGACTAAAATTCCAGCCGTCAGCAAATCCGCCGCGAGATTGAAGACATTCCACGCGCCGCCGCGTGAGTGAAGCAAGAAAAATCCCTCTATCACGTCAATTAAATTGACGGCGAAATAAAAAATAAAGCCGTAGAAAATCAGACCGTGAAGAGAGGAGACGATCGGGCGGGCTTTAAAAACTGACTGTTGGGTGAAAACGATTTCCATCGCGCGGCGTATTCTGGCGCTGGGGTTGTCGAAGCGCTGGTCCGGCTTGCCACGCGCAATAACCTTGTAAACTCTTAAAAACCCCTTCGCGCCAAAGTACAACGACGCGGCAACCAGCAAGATGAATAAAATTCTTTCGACAATTGTTAACATGCCGTGACCTTAGGGGTGGCGCTCTGCAACTTATGAGCGCACGGAGAAAACAAAAATTTCACGGAGGCGGCTCGAGCAGGGCTACAGGCGCTTGCCTGAACCCGGATACGGAGCCTTCGTTAGTCCGAATAACCCAGGCGCTTGGACAGCTCGCTGCCCGCCTTGAGGATTTTTGGAGCCACGTCGTTTTTGATGACCTCAAGCCCCAACCGATGACTAGGCCCCACCACCACCATCGCGCCCACCAGCATGCGGGTGTAATCGCGGATCGGCACTGCCACCGAGCTGACTTCGTCGGTAAACTCCTCCTGCTCGACTGCGTACCCGGACGCGCCGATTTCTTCGGTTTGAGCGGCAAGCGCTTCTCCATCGACGATGGTTTTGCCGGTAAAGCGCTTGAGACCGTTGCCGAGCGTCTGGCTTAGCTCCCCGTCCGAGTCGAAGACCAAGTATATTTTTCCCGCAGCGGTGCAGTGCGCGGGTAGAGCGGTTCCTAAGAACGATACGACTCGGACTGCACGCGGCGGCTCAACGAAATCCAGCGGCACGATCCCCGCGCCTTTACGCACCGCTACGAATGCGCTTTCCTGCGTACTCTTCGCGAGATCCTCGAGAATCGCCCGGGATTGCAGCAGCAACCCCATCTGATGGATGAAAGTTTGGCCCAACTGCAAGCATTTAAGCCCCAGACGATAGTTCTCGCTTGACTTGTTCTGCTGGATATAGCCACGCGCCTCAAGAGTGGCGAGCAGCCGAAAGACATTGTTCTTGTGCAGCTTTAGGCGTTTGCTGAGATCTGTAACACCGATCTCTTCAACGCTCCCCTTGAACTGCTCTAGCACATCCAGAGCATGGGAAACCGACTGGATTGTATAGTTGGATTTTTCGCGGCGCACCATATCGCCTCCCAAGCCATGGAATGACAACGCGCAAACCTACGGACCTGTCCGAGCCATTCCAGAAACGCGTTTTAGCCCAGCAGGGGTGCCTTGTCAAACAAAGATACGGCCAAGGGCGATCTCCTTGACGGTCAACAGCGAATACGGCAGAATGAGCGCGATGGAAAAGCGATTGGAAGTTCATAGGTTAGCATGGCGCTCCTGGCGCGGGCGTGGCGCCCACTCCAGACACCGTGGCTAAGTCCAACCAACCGAACGCTCGTTAAGACAAAGGGCCATAGGTGAGAAACTTATGGCCCTTTGTGTTTTGTCTCCCGCATGATTCAACCGTCATTTCAGGAATTCTGCCGTCTCGCCAAGGACGGCAATGTTATTCCCGTCTATCAAGAACTACTGATGGATTTGGAGACGCCTCTGTCGTTCTTCAAGCGGCTCGAACGCGACGACTACGCTTTCCTGCTCGAAAGCGTGGAGGGAAGCGAGCGCTGGGCCCGCTTCTCTTTTCTGGGTACCCGCCCCTACCGGGTATTCAAGGCGCGCGGCAATAGAGTTGAAGTCATCGACAATGGTAAAAAGAAAATTTCGCTCTCCGAACAGCCATTGGAAAGCTTGGCGGGGCTCTTCGCAGGCTGGCGCCCCGTTTCTGTTCCGGGTCTGCCGCCGTTCTTCGGCGGCGCTTTAGGATACGTCGCCTATGACGCCGTAACGCAATTGCACGAAATCGCCAATGAAAAAAGAGACGCACTGGAGCTGCCGGAGATTTTTTTCATTTTTGTCCAGACACTCGTCGCTTTTGATAATCTGAAGCACAGTATCAAGGTCATTGATAACGCCCGCATCGAGGCCGAAACCAGCCTGCGGCAAGCCTATGACGAGGCTGCGGCAAGAGTTCAGAAGGTCATTGCTTCGTTGGAACAGAAGCCTCGTGGTTTCGAGCTCCGGCACTTGAGAGAGGCAACCGGCGCGCGCAAGTTCAAGTCCAATCTCAGCCGAAACGAATTTTATCGCGCCGTGGATCGCGCAAAGGAGTACATCCGGTCCGGTGACATCATTCAGGCCGTGCTATGCCAAAGATTGGAAACCGAAACAAACACCGATCCATTCGAGATCTACCGCGCGCTCCGCGTGATCAATCCATCGCCGTATATGTACTATCTAGAGCTCGAAGACTTGCGAGTCATCGGCTCTTCTCCGGAAACCATGGTGCGTCTCAACAACGGCATCATCGAGCTTCGTCCCATCGCCGGCACCCGGCGCCTCGCATGGGATCGCCCAGGCCTCGGCTGAC
>DATACQ010000203.1:0-4127 GCA_036258955.1 Binatia bacterium | reverse complement strand
AATTAAAAACGCTAGACTCGGGATTCTAGGCCCAAGACCCGGCCCTGGCCCGATCAGAGAAGCTTGTTTCCTCGGACGCAATCTCGTGAATAGCTAATTTGTATTCTCTGTCGTTACTCTTCGCTTGTTATGCATTTTCGCCTCGGCGGGCGACGACCGCGTCCACGAGCGCCGGTTTGCCGGCTTTGACCTGCTCGATCGCGCGGCACAACGCCGGACCCACTGCGGCGGGGTCTTCGATAGCGCCTTCGGCGTACCAACCCATGCCTTTGGCAATATGGGCGAAGTCGGGAGGCGGGCCTTCCAAGTCCATGCCGATGTGTGCCCGCGCCGGATCGGTGCCGCGCTGATGCGCCATGTGGATTTGATGCGCCCAGTCGTTGTAATAGGCGCGGTTATTGTACATGAGGATCAGCATGGGGATTTGATATTTGACGGGCATCCAGAGCGCCCCCAGGTCGAACATCAGATCGCCGTCCGGCTGGAGATCCACCACCAGCTTTCCCGTGTTCTTGTATGCGAGCGCGACGCCAATGGAAATGCCGATCTGCGTACCAGTGCCCAGCTCGCGGCCGACGTGACGATAGGGTTTGTCGAAGTCCCAGATCTTGTGCACCCATTCTTTGAGCGTATTGGCGGTCAGTACCCAGTCTTCGCCTTTGAGGACCATCCAAGCTTCATGAGCCAGCCGTGACTCTGTCATGGGCCGCTGATTCCATTGTTCTTTGACCTCATCCTGCCACTTTTGCCACTGCCGTGCGTGCCTCTCGCTGATGGTCTTTTTGCGCTCTTCGATCCGGCTGGCCAGCGTCCTGTTCCCCTCGATGCGCTTGCGGCAAGCGGCGGTGAGCGCCGGGATCGCCAGCGCGCAGTCGCCGAGCACTCGATGGTTCCAGTTGTGATGCTTGTTGTAGTCAGTCGCCCATTTGCTGATTTCGATGTCCGCGAAACCGACGTCGATCCATTTGCAGTCCGCCGTGGTCACGACGCTAATCTCGCGCGTTTGGGTATTCAGTTTGTGTGAACCGCGGGTCCAGTCCACCACATCGAGCGCCGCCACAAGATCGACGCCGTTAAAGGCGTCATTATGAAAACTCACGCTCAGCGGATGGCGATTGGGAAAGCCCAGTCGCTTGTTAATATCGTAGACAGACGCGCCAACCGTCTCGGCGAGTTCCACTGTAGGTTGAAAGCCTATGGGCATGCGCGCCGCATACTCCGTGAGCAGAAGCGGACTGGTTGCCGCCGTGAGCATGTCAGCCGCCTGTTCGACGGCTGCGCCTTCAGGCGCCACGCGCGACGGCACCTTCACGTTAAACTGTGGCACCTGCACGTTTTCCGTGAGTGGCGCCTCCTGCATGGCCGAATCATAGACCATGTAGGTAGGCCCCTGGGGCTCGGTCATCATGATCGAGTAAGCGCGCGCGAATGAATCCGGCACGCCGTGAATGCTGCCCGGCTGATAATCCCACTTGGTAAAACCGCGAACGACATCACCCTGAGCGAAGGCCGTGTGGATCCAATCGATAAACGGCCGACGCAACTTCTCGTCCATGGGGCCGGTGGCGCCTATGATAAAGACGGGGCAACGATCTATGTACGCGTAATAAATTCCCATGGGCGCGTGCAACAGGCCGACGACGTTGTGCACGATGGCAGCCATCGGTTTCCCGGTGGCTTTGGCATAGCCGTGGGCAATTTGCACCGCGATCTTTTCATGGTTACACAGCAGCATCGCCGGCTGGTTTTCGCCGTAATTGACCAGCGAGTCGTGGAGCCCGCGAAAGCTCGCGCCCGGATTGAGTGCGATGTAAGGAAAACCGAACTGCTTGATAAGATCGACGATGATATCCGATTGCCAGCGCTGGCCGGATTTTTTGATCGGTGTATCGCTCATGTGGAGCCTCCTAGATATACTCGCCTGGCTTCGTGACGAATCTCTTTGTTATCTGGGCCTGATAACTCCGTCAAGGCCCGCTCGCGTGCACTACGGTCCGCAAGGCTCAAACTTCGCCGATCGGTTTGGCGGAGCGCAACTGCGGCCGCAGAAGCGCTATGTAACCGATGAGTGCAATCGTGAGAGCTCCGCAAATCGATACCGTCCAGGGGGCTCCGATGGAGCTGGCGAGCAGCCCGAAAGGGAAGCTGCCCATTGGACCGAGACCGCGGTTAATCATGCCGAAAAGGGCCATGATGCGCCCGCGGTTGTGCTCGCCCGTGTGCATTTGCAACAGAGTCGCCGTCGCCGAGAGAAAAGTGGTTTGAAAGCCGCCCGCGATAAAAAGGAAAACGAGGGAGAGTCCAAAGTTCCGGGAACCAGCGAAGAAGATGATGGACGCGCCAAATCCGGCGGCGAGAAAAAACAGCAGCCGGTGCGGCGCGGGAAAGTGACGAGCCGACGCGAGGGTCAGGCCGCCGAGAATCGCACCGGCGCCTGGTGCCATGAGCAAGAAACCAAGACCCGGCGCGCCGACTTCGAGTATGTCGCGCGCAAACACGGGCATGAATTGCGTATAAGGCTTGGTGCAAAACGTCACGATCGCAAGCGCGGAGAGCAGCGAGAGGAATATCGGGGTCGTCCACGCCAGGTGAAGCCCGTCAATCATGTCACGCGCCAGGCTGCTTTCCGCCCGCGGCTTCTGGGCTGGATGTATGTGAATCATGAAGATCGTCAGCAGCACAGTCAGGTTGCCGGCAGTGGCGACAAAAAAACAGCCTTGGGTATCCACAAACGGGATCAACATCCCGCCTATGGACGGGCCGAAAAGCATGGATCCATTGAAAACCATCTGGTAGAGCGTGACGGCATTGGGTAGATCGGAACGGGGTACGAGATGGTGCAGAATGGATTGGCGCACGGGCTGCTCGAACGAAACCAGAAACCCAGTCAATGTTGAGGCGAGCAGGAGATGCCAGACGCGAATTGATCCAAGGTAATCCATAACGCCGAGGAGCAATGCCATGAGGAAAAAGGCGCTCTGGGTCAGCACAAAGATCAGTTTGCGATTCGCGCGGTCTACCACCGCGCCACCTAAAGGTGAAAAAAACACGCGCGGCAAACCGATGCAGAGGCCTTCAAGGCCTAAATAAAATGGCGAATTCGTGAGTTGGAAAATAAGCCAGCTTTGCGCGGTAGTTTGGATCAGGGTTCCGCTGTGGCCGAGAAACAGGCCGCACCAGAAGATCAAATACTCCCGGTGTCGAAAGGCGCGAAACGTAGTCCGAAGCATCACTTCGCGCCGCGCCGGCGGCGCTGCCGGCGAAAATCAGTATGGCGGCATGACAAATTCGGAAGAAAGCTTTTAGGCCTGACGATCAGTTGCAGAAACGTTCTCGATTCTTCGGGTGATTGGTGGTCCCAGCGGGAATCGAACCCGCGTTACCGACGTGAGAGGCCGGTGTCCTAACCGCTAGACGATGGGACCTTGGCTGAGGAGGAAGGACTCGAACCTTCAATCGCCTGATCCAGAGTCAGGTGGCTTACCAATTAGCCGACTCCTCAATTGAGCAGCGAAATCAAACTAGAAGAATTGACCCGGGGAGTCAAGTTATAGAAGATGGTTTGGGGTCTCGGGTTCCGGGTCTCGAGTTGGATCTCAGCCCAACACTCTAGACCCGAGACACGAGACTCGCTTTCACAAAAATTCGCGGTTTTGCCGAGGCGTAAACAGGCGCGGCTAGGATAACGATTCCAATGCGGAACGTAAACGTTTCAAGGTGCGCTCTTTCCCGAGCACCGAGATGACCTCGTGAATGCCGGGGCTTACGGTAGATCCTGTAAGGGCAACCCGGACAGGCTGGGCGAGCTGGCCCATGCTCAAGCCGTGCTCTGCCAACACGGCAGCAAATTCCCGCTCGATTGCGGCCTCGCTGAAATCGTCGACAGCGTCGAGCCTTTTGATGATGCTGTGAAGGGGCGCGGCGATCTCCGGTTTCAGAAATTTGTCGGCCGCCTTTTGATCGCGGACAATGTCATCGCTGAGATAGTAGTGCGCCGAATCAACCAATTCGAGCAGTGTTTTGGCGCGTTCCTGCAAGGTGCGGATCATCCTTTGCAGCCAAGCCTTGTTCTGTGGTACGGCGTATCCAGCGGCGGTGATATAGGGAACGATTTCGTCTGCCAGTTG
>DATACQ010000202.1:0-5256 GCA_036258955.1 Binatia bacterium | reverse complement strand
TGGGAAGACACCGTGAACGGGTGGAACGCGATACGCTGGTTGACTAATGGCCCAACATTGCGTGCAGCCGACGCCTGCCGGCGGGCGCGGCTGACGCTGGCGTTAGCCGTAAGATTGAACTGAATGTACAGGTTTTAACCTAAATGCGAGCGCAGAACGATCGGTGATAGCTGGGAAGAATGGGCGCATTCAGGTTAAAACCCATTGGACTAAAGCGCTGGGAGAGGCAAGAGTCGTTGCCTATGGGGATTGAACAGGAAACGACGAGGTAAACGGAGGCTGTTGAGTAGTGAGCAACAAGATGATGGGGCGGTATGGGATGTGGTTTTTAGCGGCGAGCAGGGAGCTGCGCGCACTGTAGCGCGGGCTTGTGGCAGGCAAAATGGCGGAACAGAATACAGCGCTGCATTGGCTGCGGCACTGAGCAACAGCAAGACTCTTGTTTGATTTAATCGAGCGATCTTCACGACGAATCCCACGGTCGGGAGAGCGTCAAGTCGGAGACCCACATCAGCGTTCCGGTCTGGCAACGCGGGCCGCGATGGATATCGATGCCCATCAGAGCCAGCATCAACTCGTCGGGAGAGCGTTGAGGAGGTGGGATGAGTGCAGGTGAAAGTCCCATGAGTTGACGACACTTCGACAGACAATCTTTGCGGTGGTTGGCTAAAAAGCCGTAGTGGCGCACCCGCATGAAACCCTTGGGGATGACGTGGAGCAAAAAGCGTCGAATGAACTCCTCGGCTCCCAGCGTCATCAATTTATGTTGATCTTCATTTTTCCGATTGCGGTACGTGAAGGTGACCTCCCCGTTGTGAAGCGAGCAGATGCGATCGTTGGAGAGTGCTACACGATGAGTGTAGCGAGCTAAGTAATCAAGAACATGGACGGGAGAGCCAAATGGTTTTTTGGCATAGACCACCCATGGTTTTTTCCGCAATCCATTGAGAAGTACACCAAAGCTGTCGGCGTCTGCCAAGGGCTCGATCTGTCCGACGAAGAGCAACTTGCTTTGATCGAAGCTCTTTTTGAGCGAGTCGAGAAACTTAGCGCGGAAGACCCGGCTCAGGGCTTTGACTGGAAAGAGAAAATCCTGACGCGCCGGAACCCAGCGGTTTCGATCAAATGACAACGCGCCGGCGGGAACCAGACAGTGCAGATGAAAATGATCCAACAGGGTCTGGTCCCAAGTGTGCAGAACTGCGGTGATCCCCAAGCTCCCACCCAGGCGACTGCGCGCAAACTGCGCCAAGGTCTGCCAGACCGATTGAAAAGGATATTGATGAGAGGTTTCTTGTTGACCAGGATCAACGGGTTCAGTTCGTGCGGCAAGGTAAAGACCAGATGAAAATATCCGGTTGGCAACAGTTCTGACTTTTGTTTGTCGAGCCATTTGACCTTAGCCAACGATTGGCATTTAGGGCAGTGTCGATTGCGGCAGGAGTTGTAGACGGGACGCTCAAAGCCACAGGCATCACACTGCTGGAGGTGGCCTCCGAGAGCTGCAGTGCGACAGCGCTCCACGGCGTGCATAACCTTAAGATGGGAGACCGGCAACGGATGGTGGCGGCGATACGACTCGCCGTAGGCGCGAAAAATATCGGCCAGTTCAACGCCGCCTCTTGCTGCCGGCTGTCCAGAGCCGGCGCCCACGGCTTAGAGCGTCGTTAACGGTAATCGGTCGAGCGGACTAAGGGCACGGTTGACGCTCTGTGGCGATAGCCTCAAGTAGCGCTGGGTAGACATAAGCGAGGTGTGCCCCATCAACAACTGGATCGAGCGTAGGTCCACACCCGCTTCCAACAGATGAGTGGCAAAACATGCCCGCAGGCTGTGTATGCCACGACCCTTTTTAAGGCCCGCTCTTCTCTTGGCCGAATTGAAGATGTGCCACGCTTCGTTTCGACTCAAAGGGCCGTTCTTGGCTCGGTTGGGGAAGAGCCAGACGGCGGGCCGGTAGCGTTTCCAATACACACGCAGTTCCACCAGCAGGTTCTCGGACAAAATCGCGTAACGGTCTTTGCCGCCTTTGCCTTGCCTGATACGAAGCGTCATGCGCGCCGGATCGATGTCGTTGATCTTGAGATTGACTAACTCGCTGACTCGCAGTCCAGCCGAGTAGGCGGTCATTAACAGCACACGCTGCTTGAGACCTCGGGCCGCGCGGATCAGACGTACGATTTCCTCGGGGCTGAAGACTTCAGCCAAAGGTGACGATTGCTTGCGCGGTGGAATGAACAGCTTGTTCTCGTCCCATCCCAGAGTCTCGTTATAGAAAAAACGCAGCCCCGAGCAGTAGCCGGTCAGACCATTGGGCGATAACTTCCGCTCCACTATCAGATGCACAAGAAAGGCTCGGATCTCCTCCTTACTGAGCTGGTCCGGCGCTTTGCCATGATATTTCGCTAGCCGTGTCACCGCGTAGACGTAGGTCTTCTGCGTGGCAGCCGAAAAGTTCCGCAGCTTCATCTCCTCGATCAGCCGATCTCGTAATGCTCCCATGACAGCCTCCTTGAGTGAAATATTTTCACTGAGGCTATCACTGCGATACGACACACCGTCAAAAAAATGATAACTGCAAAATTAAAGCAGGAAAAACGTCATGGCAGGGACTTCCGGCCCTCCGGCCTACCGCGAAGCGGTTTAGTCCAATTCTCCTTCGACTGAATCCAGTGAGACTTGCCTGAAGCGTCGATCAGTCAATCCTACGTGGAAGATAGCTTTTTTCCCCTCGATGAATCCGGTTCTCCTGCTGCCTTAAAAACATTTTTGTTTGCTCGCGACAGCGTGATAAATAACGTACGAAACGAGGCTCAATGACAAAACCTACCGTGTCGTCGATCGTGGTTGCACTGATGCTGCTTACTGTTGCGGTGACCGCCCCGGCGCAGCAGCCGACGAAGGTTCCGCGGATAGCGTATCTATCGTCTGGCAACCCGACTACCGAGTCCGCGCGTTCCGAGGCCATTCGGTTGGCTCTGCGCGATCTTGGCTACATAGAAGGTCAGAACATCGCGTTCGAGTACCGATACGCGGAGGGGAAGCAGGAACGGCTCTTTGAGCTTGCAGCCGAACTGGTCCATCTCAAGGTTGATATCATCCTGACAGCAGGAGGGGCCTACACGGTCCAGATGGCCAAGGTTGCGACCAACGCAATTCCCATCGTTATGGTGGGCCAAGGGATCAATGCTGTCGAAGCAGGCCTAGTTAAAACCCTTGCCCGTCCCGGCGGCAACGTCACCGGCATCACAAACCTTACAACCGAGCTAGGTGGTAAGCGGCTGGAGCTGCTCAAAGAGGCCGTTCCTAAACTTGCCCGTGTCGCGGTTCTCTACCATCTGGTCACTCCGTCGAGTGTACTCGAGGTGAAAGAGGTTCTCCCAGCCGCGGCGGGTACGCTGGGGGTGACTGTTCGGTCTTGGGGGGTGCGAAATGCCGACGGATTCAATCGGGTATTCGCTGCGCTGGATAAGCAACGCCCAGATGGACTCTACGTGCCCGTGGACGCGCTAATGACTGCTAACCTTAAACGAATTGTAGGCTTTGCGTTAAAGAGCCGGTTACCGTCGATATACGGCAGCAGAGAAGCTGTAGATGCCGGCGGGCTCATGTCATACGGGGCGCACCTCGCACACAGCTACCGGCGCGTTGCAGATTTCGTGGACAAAATCCTAAAAGGCGCCAAGCCTGGCAACCTGCCTGTGGAGCAGCCCAAGAACTTTGAACTGGTGATCAACCTTAACACTGCCCAGCAGATCGGCCTCACGATTCCGCCGAATGTTTTAGCTATAGCAGATGAGGTAATTCGATAATCGAGCAATTTAAAACCTATACTGCGCGACTTCGAAGAATCCAAAATCGAAAATCGCGATGCGCGCGGATAAGGTGATCAAGTGACTACAATGAGCTCTCCCGTTTCCTCTAAGCGGTACTCATCCTGAAATTCTTCCGGGTCAAACTCATCTTCCGACGATGGGTGATGAATTTAGCCTGCTCTGCACAGGTGTATTGGCAATACACTAATCAGTGTATTGTGGTGGATTCTAGCCGTCGTGTTTGACAGGTATTGCGAATACCGATTAGTTTCGGCATCCAGTGTGGGTCTTAGTTGCCGCAATACACTGGTCAGTATACTCACCATTAGGCGCCACCAATCGGATCCATTGTCTTTGGAAGGAGGCGGACAACAATGAAAAGAACTACGAAAGTTGGATTGCTCATTTTCATGTTGTCGCTAGCCGGCTGTGCAACAGTTCTGTCCGACCGCCAGGGGCTTATCACCGAGGAGTTCATGATTCCTGGCGCCGATCCGGGCGTACAGCTATACGTTCGCAACAAACGCCCACGAAATCTTGTGACGTTCAAACCCGATAACATCCTGCTCTTCGTGCATGGTGCGACTTATCCCGCCGAGACATCCTTCGACCTTCAGCTTGACGGTTTATCATGGATGGATTACATCGCCAGCCGTGGGTACGACGTGTATTTGATGGACGTGCGCGGCTACGGAAGATCCTCACGCCCTGCGGAGATGGACCAACCCGCGAACCGAAATCCGCCTATCGTACGCACTAGCACTGCAGCCCGTGACTATGAGGCAGCGGTCGACTTTGTCCTGAAGCGACGCGGAGTAGCAAAGCTCAACGTGCTGGGATGGTCCTGGGGCACCGCAATAGCAGCACTCTATACGTCCCGGAATAACACCAAGGTAAATCGGCTCGTGCTGTACGCGCCGCTGTGGGTACGTCAGAGTAAGTCGCTTACCGACACGGGCGGCGCGCTCGGCGCTTACCGTGTTGTCACCGTGGATAATGCGAAGAAGCGACCCACCGGCATCCCGGCCGGCAAGAAGCCGATGCCGGACGCATGGCTCGAAGCGTGGGTGCGCGCAACTTTCGCGAGCGATCCAGTGGGCGCCAAAGGAAATCCGCCTTTCGTGCGGGCGCCAAACGGCGTGGAGCTCGACGGGCGCGAGTACTGGTCAGCCGGCAAACCGCTCTACAATCCCGCGAACATCCGCGTACCAACGATGCTGATCGTTGCGGAGTGGGACGCCGACACCCCGGTCTACATGGCGCAGACCCTCTTTCCGAAGCTCGTCAACGCCGAACCGAAGCGCCTAGTTGTGATCGGCGAGGGCACACATGGCGTAATGATGGAAAAGAACCGCATGCAGTTGTTCCGCGCAGTGCAACTGTTCCTCGAGGAATCAGCGCCTGAACCGTAGGATTTGTGCAGGGCGTCGGGGGACGCTCT
>DATACQ010000201.1:0-2733 GCA_036258955.1 Binatia bacterium | reverse complement strand
ATGTCATTCTGAGGAGCGCAGCGACGAAGAATCTGTTTTTGGTCGCGGCTTTGCCGCTCGAGGCGCTTCTGGACCTTCGTGGTGAAAACTATCTATAACTCAGAAAATCAATGCTTCGGGGTCTCGAAGGCAAAGTTGTGATCGTCACTGGCGGCGCTCACGGCATCGGCCGGGCCTATTGCTTGGGCTTTGGCCGGGCCAAAGCCCGCGTCGTCGTTGCCGATATCGACGAAACGGCGGCCGAAAGGGTGGCGGCGCAGGTGAGAGATGAAACGGGCGCTCAAGCCTGGGCTGTCGCCGTCGACGTCTCTAATGAAGCAGCCACCAAAAAGATGGCCGGCGCAACGCTGGAGCTCTTCGGGCGTATTGACGTCTTGATCAACAACGCGGCTGTGTTTTCGGTGGTGCCGATGAATCGGGGCAGAATCGAAACCATCGATCCGGAAGAATGGGATCACTTGATAGCGGTCAATTTGCGCGGCTTGTTTTTCTGCTGCCGCGCAGTTCTCCCGACCATGCGCGCCCAGAGATCAGGGAAAATCGTCACCATTGCATCGGGGACCGTATTCGCCGGCGCTCCGGGAAGAATTCACTATGTGACCTCAAAGGCCGCGACCATCGGGTTTACGCGCACCCTTGCGCGCGAAGTCGGCGAGTACAATATCAACGTGAATTGCCTGGCGCCCGGCAACACGCTTTCAGAAGAAAACCCCACGGAGGAAATGATCAAGTTCCGCCAATCGTCCGCGGGCTTGCGCGCGCTGAAACGTATTCAAGTACCTGAAGATGTGGTCGGCGCCATGTTGTTTCTCGCTTCGCCGCTGAGCGACTTCATCACCGGGCAGACGATTAACGTGGACGGCGGCATCTCGTTTTTATGATGGATGGAGTACTGGAGCAATGGAGTATTGGAGTGTTGGGTTCCGGAGCCCACTACTCAGCACTCCACCACTCCATCACTCCGGGTTGAGGTACTACCGTACTCCATCACTCCTGCTTCTATTGGCACATAGCCTAAAGGAACAAGAACTATGAAGGTTAGCTATCCAATCATTGACGCCGATGGCCACGTACTGGAAAAAGACCGCGAGCTTCACGACTATCTCGGCGGACGCTACAGCCAGGCACCTCGTTTTGAGACGTATTCTTATTTTCCGAGTCTCGACGGCTGGAACCGCGGCACCGGTGTTCCTGGAAAGGATCCCGAAACTCCGGCTCCACGGTGGCTGCAGTTTCTCGATGAGCTAGGGATCCATATGAGCGTGCTCTATCCCACCGGCGGTTTGGGCCTGGGCCTTATACAAAATCCCGAATGGGCGTGCGTGCTCGCCGGCGCCTATAACTCGTGGATTGCCGATCGCTTCACGCATGAAAGCCCGCGCCTTAGAGCCGTGGCTCTCTTGCCCGTACATGAACCAGTGGAGGCGGCTAAGGAATTGGAGCGCGCCAAGTCGTTAGGACTCGTTGGCGGTCTGTTACCTGCTGTGACGTGCCTGCATAAAGGTTACGGTCATACCGACTTCGATCCGATTTACGAAACCGCCCAGAAACTCGACATGCCGCTCACGATCCACGGCGCCCCAAGCCGCGGGATGGGCTTCGACTTTTTCAATAAGTTTCTTCACGTGCACACATTAGAACATCCGTTCGCGATCCTGATTCAGTTCACTCATATGGTTTTCGAAGGCGTGTTCGTGCGTTTTCCGAAACTTCGCGTGGCTTACCTCGAGGCAGGCTGCGGCTGGCTGCCGTACATGATGGACCGCATGGACGAAGAGATGGAAAAACCCTATCGGGTGCAGGCACCGCTCCTCAAGCAAAAACCGAGCGAGTTGATTCGGAACGGTCAGATCTGGACCACTTGTGAGGTCGAAGAAAAAGCTCTGCCGTTTGTACTCGAGCAGTTCAATCCCAAATGCCTGATGTGGCCCTCGGATTATCCACACGAGCGCTTACCCGACATGTTCAAGCGCGACATACCCGAGTTTCTCGACCGAGAGGATATTGATGAAAAAAACAAGAAAGCGATCTTGCACGACAACCCCATTAATTTTTACCGGCTGAAGATTTAATCACAAGAAACCGGGAATGCCTCGCGCCAAGACGCCAAGAGCGCAAAGAAGGATTGTTTTTTCTCGAACTTGGCGTGCTTTGCGTCCTTGCGCGATAACAGTCCGGAAGAGTTTGGCGGATTGGAGACGCATGGAGGTCATATGCGCTTGAAGGATAAAGTTGCGATAGTCACGGGAGGCGGCGTGGGCATCGGCAAAGCCTACGCTCACGGCCTGGCGAAAGAGGGAGCGAAGGTCATCGTCGCCGACATTCAGGACAACGAAGCAAAGAAAGTCGCCGACGAAATCAAAGGGGCCGGCGGCGAAGCTACCGCCGTATCCGTGGACGTGACCTCGCCCGAGAAGACTGAGGCTATGGCGCAGGCCGCGCTGAAAGCCTATGGGCGCATCGATATTCTGGTCAACAACGCGGGTCTCTATTCAGCGCTCAAAAAGAAAAGCTTTATGGAGATCGACGGCGACGAGTGGGACCGGGTGATGTCCGTGAACGTCAAAGGACTCTGGCATTGCGTCAAGGCAGTTTACCCGGCGATGAAGCGGCAGGGCAAGGGCAAGATCATCAATATCTCGTCGGGCACCGTGCTCGGCGGCTCACCGCTGTTTCTCCACTATGTCTCCTCGAAGTCCGCGGTAATCGGCTTCACCCGCGCGCTCGCGCGGG
>DATACQ010000200.1:0-11489 GCA_036258955.1 Binatia bacterium | reverse complement strand
GCGTTGTAAAAGCCGGAACAGAGAAGACCACCGTCCAAGTTAGGAGTACGCGGCTCACTGTGATTACTATCTCGTGCCAGCTGGGTGCTTGCAAACTCATCTGGTCTTTGGAGGATCGATGCTCGCACCAGCAGCAGTATAGACAACGTTTTCAAGGATCTTGGTGCGGAGGTCCAGTTCCACGCCACAATCTCGAACCCTAAAGGCCGAACCGATAGGCGCTCAAGTGGTCTTCCGGATATCGACAGCTTCGCCAGGACAATAAGAACGCAAAGTTAGTCGATCTGCTGCGCGCCATTCAGGTGCCGCGCTGGCCGCACCATTTGCCGCCCGGGACGCCGCATGAGCTGGTGAAGATTCTCCGGGACGCCATGGCCAAAACCTTTAAAGATCCCGGCTTCCAGCAGGACTTCAAGAAGCTCATGGGCCGTGAGCCTACGCCGCTCACGGGTGAAGTACAGAAGGCGATCCGAGAACTGCCGCGCGATCGGGAAGTCATCTCGCTTTATAAAAAACTCGCGGATGCCGGACCGCTGCCGCCGCGATGATCAGGTGCGGGCAGATCCGCCATCAGTGAAAAAACTTGCCGTATTTTTTTAATACTTCGTCCTTCAACTTCGCACTGGATCCCGAAACGAGCGGATAGTCTTTCATCCATTCGAATGGCCGAGTCGCGTCAATGACGGCGCGGGTGCTGAAGCCTTTTTTGTCTTTGGGTATTACGGGGTCCAGCGGACCGCTCCAGGCGCGCCGGATAAAATCGGTATCGTTTGCCGGATCTGACCTCGTGCACATCGCCCATAACACGTCGTTCATGTCGTAGGGGTCGATATCATCATCGACGACCACCACGTAGCGCCCCAGGTACGCGCCGGCGCCGCATTGCGCGGCGATCATTCCTGCTTGTTTGGCATGGCCGGGATAGCGTTGTTTGATAGCCACGGCCGTAAAGAATCGACCTTGATAACAGCCTACACCTTTCACATCCGGCACACCCGCTTTTTCGAGTTGGTCCCAGATAAAGGCAGAGCGCACCAGGCCATCGTCAGCGCCTGCCGGGGGCCTTGAAGATGGCGCGCCGGTGAGGATGGGATGAGTGCGGTGCATGAGGCGTTTCACCGTGACAATCGGTTCTGTGCGCCCGCCGCTGGCATAGTAGCCGGTCCATTCGCCGTAAGGGCCCTCGCGCCTTTGCTGGTCGGGAAGACATTCTCCCTCCACAGAAATCTCGGAATAGGCCGGGATCGGCAAGCCGGTATGCTCGCCGGGAATGACATCTACGGGTTCGCCGCGAATACCTCCGGCGTAATCGTACTCTGATCTGCCCCACGGTAGACTGTTGGCGGCCGTCAGCAAGAGCAGCGGGTCGTCGCCGAAGCTGATCACCACGGGGCAGGGTCGGCCTTGGTCAAAATATTTCTGACGGATGATTCGGCCCTGTTTTCCCGGCGAGATATAGAGCGCCAGCGTGTTATGATCGTGTACCATAACGCGGTAGCAACCGAGATTTACCCAACCTTCGTCCATGTCGCGAGTAACAACGACATGGGCCGTGCCGATGTACCGTCCACCATCTTCTTCATGCCAGTGCGGCACCGGCAACGAGAGGAGATCGACGTCCCTGCTTTCCTGGACATTCTCGAGCACCGGTCCGGTCTTGACTACTCTGGGCGGGATATACTCCGGGTTGTTCAAGCGTTTGCGCCAGGCGTGGATGAATTGGGTGCGATCGTAGTCCAGTGGTAGATGGGTTGTCAGACATTGCCGCCGGAGGGACTGGTGGTGCACCCCGACCAGCACGCGGTGACCGGCCGGATAGTCTTTGATTCTGTCGAAAAGAATGGCCGAATAGGGCGGATTGCGCGCGTAGACTTCGGTTACTGCGCCCATCTCGAAGCGCCAGTCCACACCATCGACTCTTCTCAATTCGCCGAACTCGTCGACTTTCTCTATCCAGCCGCGTAAATCGTTGTAAAGCATTGCAGCGATCCTCTTGCGATGGAATTGATGTCAATCCAGCTCTGCCATGGCTGTCGCGATCGCGCCATGAAAACAACGCTCAATCGCCAGCGATTCCTCCGCACCACGGAGAACTTGTTGAGCCGTCGAGTCGTCGACCACGTAACGCCGAAAAACTTCCTCCAGCAGATCGGAATGCTCAACATCAGCTACCAGGTGCACCTGTGTGCCGATGTCCTGGTCTGCTCTTTTGATCCCAAGCTCTAATTCCTGGCGTTTGACGAGCCGCTGGGTGAGGGTACCGCCCTTGACGATCTGCTCGTTGTTGCGCCGTTCGAGGATGTGGGAGCAAGCTAAAGCTTCGAGCCAAGGTTTTGCTGTCGCGCAATAGATCCAGGCATAAAACGCCGCTCGCGCCCCCGGAATCATATCGCTCTCTTTGGCGCTGCCCAAGTCTTCTTCCGTCACATGCGCCTTACCCATACGCGGGTCGAAGATAAGCTCGTCTTTCTCGTGCTCCCAAATGGCGCGCTTCACGTCGAGTGGCGCCTTGGAGGAGACCGCCGCCCAACAGTCGCGCCGGTTATTGCTAAAAAAGGTCATATGCACGTGCCGAAAGGCGAGTCTTGCCGGAGTGAGAGGTACGGTTAACATACGCCTGATTTCCGCCGTCTCGTACCATTGATTCACCATTGCGTCCAAATGTTGGGTGAGGTCAGCCCACCTTGTCATGGTCCATTCCTCCACGCCGCTTGTTTTTGATGGCGGATGTGGCAAGCACGCGTTCGTGACTATACGTCTGCGTGAAAACCGCTGTCAATGAACCAAAGAATACGAGATTGCACTCAACGCCGTCCGGGATAATCATCATGAACGGCAGTCAACGCATTGTACGTACGAGGGCGCACATTTTTGAAGGGGATTGTCTGCTCGGCTCCGGCCTGGGGGATTCAGTGTGATCGCATGAGTTAATCTACAAAGTCACGCGAGCCCATCTACTTACTTTTGTAAACTCGGTCGAAGAATCCCTCGTCTTCGAGTTTTTTTAACCAACTTAAATCGACGATTTTCTCGGCTTTCACAGACGCGACTTTGGGATTCTGCTCGCTTACGTATTTTATGACCGTTCTCGTGCCTTCGACCGTCGGGTAAGGCTTTCGATCCAATTCCTCCAGCGCCTCGATGTAGAAGTCTTCGGCAGCTTCGACGTTAGGTAATCGCAAGTTCTTGGCTAAAATTTCCTTGACGGCCTGTTTGTTCTCCTTATTAAAAACGTAAGCGTAGCCTTCCACCACCGCTCTGACAAAATTTTCGTAAAGCGCTGGATTACTTGCCATGGTATCTCTGCGGGCGGCGAGCACGGTGTTTTGGTACGGAATCTTCGCCTGATTCAGGTTGAGGAGCTGAGTGTAGCCTTTGCTCAGCATGGTTTTGGTCGCGAGCCTCTGTAGCATCGCTGCGTCGAGCCCTTTTTGCTCCAACGCGGCCATGCGCTCCGGATCCAGGCCGGTCTGCAACAAAATGATTCGATCGCGTTTGATGTCAAGCCCCAGGTGGTCAAGCGCGATCAACGCGGACACGTGGGAGGAACCGCCAAAGCGGGCCGTGCCTAGCCGTTTACCCTTCAGGTCAGTGGCCGTCTTGATATTGGGTTGAGTGACCAACGTAAACGGGGACGTATTGCTGATGCCGAGGAACATCGCGATGTCCGCGCCGCCGGCGATTAAGCTCACCAAGGCGGCCGGCGCATTGGCGGCTACCTGAATTTCCCCAGCCGCCAGCATCTGGCTGACGAGAGCCCCGCCCATCACAAAAAGGAGTTGCACATCGAGCCCGTACTTGTCGAAGATTTTCTTGTCCCTCGCAACCCAAAGCGGAGTGTTGTGGGGTGTCGCGGTGGATACCGCGATCTTGAGCTGTTGTGGCCGCGCGGATTGGCCCTGAGCGCGATTGGCCGCAAGCGTGATAACGAGAATGGCAAGAAATCCGCCCAGGAGCCGTCTATACGTCATTTTTTCCTCCAGATTTTGTTTGCGATCCGCTGTGTGAAAACGTTCTGCCGGCGCTTCCCTTGAGCGCCGCGCCGTATCTCATAGCCTAATATATCGAATGCTGGGTTCAATCCATGTGCCAGGGCGACCGTGCATCGTCAAACCCGCCTCATGCCTCGGTAGTGACATTGTAAGTCTTCGTAGAATGGCGCTTGTGCTGGCGCGCTGATGGACGAATTGGAATGACGAGAAACAAGACGATGCGGCTTCATGGTAACCCTCCCCGTGCGCACAGTTTGCGGATCATAGCCGGGTTGACATCAAGCATATAACGCAGCGGCACAAAACATGTGACGGTAGGGCACGGCATGCCGGGCCCCGCTAATCAACGATGCTGGTTGCCGCCGTTTAGGAGAGCAGCGCCGCGCGCGGTAAGAGTCACTTCCGGATCGCGCACTCCCTCCGAGCGGCTGACCGCGATGTAGCCGTCAATCATCGCGTCCTCCCAGATTGTGTGGCGCGGGCAGGTGCTTTGCCATGCCGCGATCGCTTCGGTATAGGTTCGCCGCCGATCGCCGATCCAGGCGAGAAATTCGAGCATCAACAAGTGAGCCGATTGTTCCGACATGGCTTTACGTTCCTATAACCCGGATTCCGCAGTGGCCCTAATGCGGAGGCGAGGAGCAAACCTTTCGTAGCGAAGCCAATAGATTCTGCCTCTGACCGGACGTCGATCAGCGGTGCTTGTGCCCTGCAAAAAACTCTATAAACCATTCACACCGAAAAGGCGAAAATGACTTCGAAACTGCATGCTTGGGTGTCTTCGCTACTTCAGGTTCGCCCCTCGCTCTCGCGGTAGCTAGGTTCAACTGCGGAATCCGGGCTGAATTGGCGCTTCAACTCGATAGGAGCAATTAGTCCAGAGAGAGTGCCGGACGTTAATCCTCGCTTTGGAAATCCAGCATGCCCTGAAATTCGAGCCCTTCGATTTCCTGCAACGTTCGTCCTGCGATCCCCTGAAGATCGCCATACATCCCAACGGTGGCCTGCATAACCCGGTCGATCTGTTCCTCGCGTTTGGCCCACTGTCGGGTGATCGCCTTTTTCTCTCGTTCCAGATCGTCTCTCATGGACGAAAAAGCTTCAACAATCGCTTGAACTCTTTGGCGGAAGCGCGGTCCTGTCAAGTACTGATATACCATTTCCATTTTAGTTTGCTGCCCGTTCGAAGCCTGACGTGCGCTGGCCGCTTCGATCAGTGTCTGGCGCAAAGCCAAAGCCACAGGCAGGGTGACTTTGGGGTGAGCGACCCAGATCTCCCCGACAAATCCGAAGGTATCGATCTCTTTGGGAAGCACGGGGCTGACGATTACTGCCAGTTCGGCTTTGGCGCTGCGCTGATCTTCACGCAACTTGGGAAGCCAGCCGTCGCTCCAATTTTTAGTGCGTTTACATTCCCACAAGATCGTACCGCAACCTTGACCCAGGGGGCCGAGCACTCGCTGCAAAACGTCGCCACCGAATTCGCCTTTAGGAACCGGTTGAATAGTATCTCGGGGAAACTTCGCGCTGAGCAGAGCCTCTAATTCTAATTCCTGAACCTCTCCTTGAAGTTGCTGCGACCCTTGCTCCGCGCGGCGCTTTAGCTCTTCGATCTGCTTCTGCATCGCTGTTATGGTTTGGTCTTTTTCCAGCACTTTGAGCTTTAGCTCCTCCTCCGCTTCCTTTTTGGCTTTGTCTCGTGTCTCGGCGAGATGTCCTTGCACCCGTTTTTCAATCGTTAACTCCAATTCGCGTTTGGCATCGTCCAAGTCGCGCTGCTTGCGGAGCAGTTCCGCCTGGGCGCTCTGCGCTTCGGCCAGCTTTGCGTCTCGTTGTTTCAATATCTCGTGCAAATTTATGAGCTCCTTCGCTTTTGTATCCAATTCGTTGCCCAGGGCAAGCTTCGCCTTTTTCGCTTCTTCGGCGCCAATGCGGGCGCGCTCCTGCTGCAATTTCTCGGTGATCGCTTGATCTAACGAGTCTTTTTCTTTTTGCAATAGAGCCAAGCGCTCATGAAGTTGCTTCTCGCGTTTTGCGATGTCACCGTCCTTTTGCAACAGTCGCTGCTCATAATCGCGTCGCACGGATTCAAGCAAAGGAGCCGCTAGCGACTCCGTGAGCTTTATCTCGCACTTACACTGCGGACAGAAAACGGTAGGTTCGGCCATGAAAACTCCTGTAGAACTCTCGACTGGTTACAATGAGAGTCACCGGAAACGTAGCGATAGTTCATTGGCAGCTTTAAGATTCGCGCAAACTTAGCTGCGGCGATTTTAGCCAAAACGTTTCGCTTTTGCTACGGTTGAATATCGCAAGCCGACTTGCTGGACAAGGCGCCGTCCTGTGGAATACAACGAGGATAACAGTCGTATTTTTTCAGTCAGGAGACGCGTGGGGGCTCGCGATCGAGCAGGGTATGTTCAAGCGTTTCGCTAAAGCATGACTCATCCGCAATACTGGAGGCGACGGCGATGCGAATCCGGGCGGACAACGTAGGTAGCCTCTTGCGCCCTCCCGAGTTGCTGCGAGCGCGCGCCGCTCTGGGCGAAGGACGCATCAGCCGCGAGCAATTGCGCACTATTGAGGATCGCGCCATTCTCGCGGCGCTCGAAGTACAGAAGGCTGCGGGCCTTGATATCTTCACTGACGGCGAGTACCGCCGTGATATTTTTACCGCGGACATCACCCAGGCCGTGGACGGGTTCGTTCCGGGTCGAACTACGGTAAGCTTCCAGTGGCGCGGCATCGGCAGCGATTTGGCAAAGGAGTCCAAGGAAGGCAACCTCCAGTTTATTGTGGGCGGGAAGCTCAAGAAAAAAGGCCGGCTTACTCCGGACGAGGCGCCGTTTCTTAAGCAGCATGCGTCCGGCCCATTCAAAGTCTGCACCCCGGCGGCGACGCAGCACGCCATCAGCCGCTACAAGCCGGGCGTGACGGATCAAATTTATCCGACCATTCATGACATGCTCCAGGAGGTCGCCGTAATCATGCGCGATGAGGTGCAGGCGCTCATTGCAGAGGGCGCTTCGTACGTGCAACTGGATGCGCCATCGTACTCGACGTTCTTCGATCCGAACCGCCGGGAACTTCTGAAGGAAAGCGGGGTGGATCCCGAAGCGGCCTTCGACGCGGCGGTAGCGGCGGATAACGCGATGATCCAAGGACTTGAGCGCCGCGATGAAGTAACAACAGCCATTCACTTCTGCCGCGGCAACAAACGCAGTGCCTGGGGTGCCTCCGGCGGCTATGAGCCGATCGCTGAAAACGCCTTTGGCTCGTTGCGTATGGATCGCTTCCTTCTGGAATTCGACAGCGAGCGTGCCGGTGGCTTCGAGCCCTTGCGTTTTGTGCCCAAAGGCAAGATCGTCGTGCTCGGCTTGATCACCACTAAATATCCCCAGCTCGAGAGTGAAGATGAGCTTTTGCGCCGCATCGAAGAGGCTTCAAAGTATGTCCCGATCGAGTATCTTGCCGTCAGCACGCAGTGTGGTTTTGCCTCGGCCGCTTCAGGAAATCTAATCTCGTGGGACGACATGCGGCGGAAACTGGATCTCGTCGTAAGAACCGCGCGGCGGGCTTGGGGATAAAGCACCAGGTTCAATTTGTTAATCATTCAGGTCGTGAAGAGTTGCCTCGCTGCTGGACAAGCTCTCCGTTTCCGGTTTAGAAAAGATTTCTCAGGCGCTGCATTGCTTAGAGCGAACTTCACGGGGGACTATCATTGATGACGCAAATAGTAGGTAAACCGACACCCAGGGTCGAGGGTGAACTGAAGGTGACCGGAAAAGCGCTCTACAGCGGAGATTTGGGACTTCCGAACACGCTGTGGGGCAAATGTCTTAGAAGCCCGATCCCGTACGGCCGCATTCGGAAAATCGATTATCAGCGGGCGCTCAAAGTGCCGGGGGTCGAGGCGATCATCACGGGTGAAGATGTTCGTGGGCTCAGAATCGGTCGCTGTATCTACGATACGCCGGTGATGGCGGATGGCGTAGTTCGTTTTATCGGCGAGAAAGTCGCGGCAGTCGCGGCGCAGACAAAGTTGGCTGCAGAAGAAGCGCTGGAGTTGATTGAAGTCGAGTACGAAGAAATGGAGCCGCTGCTGGACCCTGAAGACGCGGCGAAGGACGGCTCGCCGATTCTTCATCCCGACCTTCTTTCCTACAGGGGCTTACCGGTGCCCGTGGAGAAACTCGGCAACGTGTTTGCCTATCTCAAATGGGGCAAAGGAGATCTCGAAACCGGCTTTCGCCAGGCGGATTTGATCGTCGAAAACCGCTTTACCACGCAGGTCACGCACCAGTCGTATTTGGAGCCGCATGCCTGCGTGGTTCACACGCATGCGGACGGTGGCGCCGATGTGTGGTCATGCAGCAAGACGCCGTTTGCTGTTCGCGGCCAGCTCTCCAACTGCATTGGCATCGAAAAAGAGAAGTTCGTCTTTCACCCGATGCAGATTGGCGGCGATTTCGGCGGCAAGGGTGGTTTTATGGACGTTCCGGCGGCGTACTTTCTTTCGAAAAAAAGCGGCCGGCCGGTGAAGATGATCATGGATTACGGCGAAGAGCTGACCGCGGGCAATCCGCGCCACGCCTCCATCATCAAAGTCAGAACCGGCGTGAAGAAAGACGGCACGATCACTGCGCATCACATGGATTTTCTTTTCGATAGCGGCGCGTATGGTTCGATGAAGCCCGCGGGCTATTTGATTGGCGCATCGACCTGCGCGGGACCTTACAAGATCGAGAACTGCTTGATTGAAGAGAGAATGGTCTACACCAACAAAATACCATGCGGGCATATGCGTGCCCCCGGCGATCCGCAAGGTTTTTTTGCCAACGAAAGCCAAATGGATATTGTCGCGCGCAAGCTGGGCATGGATCCGGCCGAATTCAAGCGCAAGAACATGATGAAGGACGGCGACGAGACGCCGATCGGCGGACATGTCTCGTATATTCGCGGCAACGAAGCCTTGGACAAAGCGATCGAATTGGCGGGCTATAGGAAAACGAAGCCGCAGAACGTCGGGCGCGGGCTGGCGTTTTCCGAATGGAGCCCGAGTGGCGGCGAAGGTAACGTGTTCGTGAGCATTGATGAAGCAGGGCGGGTGAAAGTCGAATCACCCGTCGTAGATCAGGGCGCGGGCGTGCTGACCGTCATCGTTGAGTGCGTCGGCGAAGAAATCAAAGTGCCGGCCGATCAAATCGAGCTCGTGCAAACCGACAGCACAACCGTGCCAAGCGACGGCGGTGTGGGTGGGAGCCGTGCCACCCGGGTATACGGGAATGCGGCTTATGAAGCCGGCGTGAAAGTGCGGCAGGCGCTCTTCGCCATCGCCGCCCAGAAGCTCGCCGTCGATGCTCGAGAGCTTGAGATCGGCAACCATGCCGTTACGCACCGCAAAACGAAACGCGCGATGAGCTTCGCGCAAATTGTTGAAGCCAACGGTGCGCCGATCAAAGTTCAAGGCTATTACAAGAGCTCGGAAAAGTCCCACGACGCATCGGTGTCGGCCCAGATCTGCGAAGTGCATGTAGACCCTGAAACCGGCCAGATCACGTTACGAAATATGATCTCCGCGCATACCACCGGCAAGGTCATTAATCCATTAATGCATCAGGGCCAGATCGATGGCGGCGTGGTCTTCGGTCTCGGGTACGCTCTGACCGAGGAGATCAATTTTGATGGCCCTAAAATTACCACTACCAACTTTGGTGAATTTAAAATTCCCACTATCAAGGACATCCCGCCGCTGAAGACCCATGTTGCGGAGTCGGTACCGCATGGCCCGGGGCCGTACAACAGCCTGGCCATCGGCGAAGTGGCCAATACGCCGACAGCGGCGGCGGTGGCCAATGCAGTTGCCGACGCGTGCGGCATCCGCATAACGGATCTGCCGGTCACGTCGGAAAAGGTTTATCAGGCTCTAAAAGCCAGGTATGCGTGACAGAAAGGATACGTGACAGAAAGGATAAAGGATGAAGGCGAAAGGATGAAGCAGGGGAACGGTAAGGATGAAGGCGAAAGGATCAAACTGAAATTTTCCACCTTCTTTATCCTTCATCCCTTATCCTTCATCCTTTCTTTGAACCGAGGTATTTATGGCTGACTCACTGCGTTACTTGATTGCTCATAACGGCGGGCTGAAGGTCATGGAGCCGCGCGGCGCGTCGTGGGAAACTCTTGGCGAACATTTCCAGGGCAAGACCCTCGAGCACATTATTGGTGGCGTAAAAAGGCCGGAACTGCTGTTTGCTGCGGTGGCGTTTGACGGCGGTTATCGTTCGGAAGACGCGGGTAAGAGTTGGGCCAAGATCATGGATTGCGACGCGCGCACGTTTACCATCGATCCACACGACGAGCGTGTTGTCTATATGGGCATAGGCCCCGTCCGTCTGTTTCGCAGCGAAGACAGTGGAAAGAGCTGGGAAGCACTGGATGGGATGCTGAATTTCGGCCCTGAAGTGAAGAGAAAATGGGATGTGCCGGAGCGACTGCGTGGTGTGGAGTTTCCGCACGTGCGCCATATTCTCGTTCACCCGGAGGACCAAAACATGCTCTGGGTATTGCTCGAGCACGGCGGGGTGTTGCTAAGCAAAGACCAGGGCAAGACCTGGTACGATCGAAGTGCCGGCATCGATTACGTCGATATGCATTACATTCAAAACTTTCCAGGGAGCAAGGACCGCTACTATGTTTCGTCGGCACGCGGTTTCTTTCGTAGCGACAACGCCGGCGAGCACTGGCGTCGCGCCGAAAACGGCATGCCTTGGGCGTATACGGAGATGTTTAGTTACTCGCATGAGTGGCACTTTTTGCCTGGTCCGACCCCGCGCATGGTGCTCTGCGGCGGTAAGGGCTCGCCCGGAGTCTGGTCGCGCAATCACACTACGCCCCTCGGTCATATCCTCCTGAGCGACGACGGCGCCGAGAGCTGGCGCATTTCTACAAACGGCTTGGAAAAGGAAAATCCCTACATGCCATGGGTGCTCGTGCGTCACCCCCTGGACAAAAGTTCGCTATTTTGCGGCATGGGGGACGGCGCCCGCGGTTACGGATTCGACGCTAGAGTCACCGGCAAGGGCGCTTTTTTCGTTAGTCGCGACCGCGGCGAATCGTGGGAGCCGGTACTGAAAGACACCCCGTCGATACTTACTGCATGGGTCACGCCAAATTAAGGAGTGGGGACGCGCTTCAATCCGGATTCCGCAGTTGGTCCTGATGCGGAGGCGAGGAGCAAACCTTTCGTAATCTGACCGGACGTCGATCAGCGGTGCTTGTGCCCTGCAAAAGTTTATAAACCATCGGCAGCGAAAAGGGCGAAAATGACTTTGCAACTGCATGCTTGGCTTGTCTTCGCTACTTCAGGCTCGCCCCTCGGTCTCGCAGTAGCTAGGTTCAACTGCGGAATCCGGGTTCAATGTGCATAAACGCGCGAGACTCTCAGTTTTTCGACTTCGGAGCGCGGAGAAAAAGCGCAATCGAGATCAGCCCAAC
>DATACQ010000199.1:0-5388 GCA_036258955.1 Binatia bacterium | reverse complement strand
GGTGTAGGTGAGCTTACTCCAAAGCACGCCGAGGATATTATTAGAGGTTTCCGTTTCCATGACGGTGTTCAGCAGTCCGTGCAATTTTTCGAGCTGCGGCGTAGTTCTGCCGTGCAGGTGTCCTATGTAGAGGTGGCCGCGGGTCGCCGTTTGCAGGTGACCCGGAGCAACTTTGCGACTGCCCATGCGGATTGCCATGCCGATGGTCCGGTCAGGACCCACCCGCTCCTCCAGAAGCGGCGGGTTGATGCCGTTTTGCATGGAAACCAGCAGACCATCAGCGTCGAGGTGCGGCATGACGGTATTGAGCGCGTCCGACGTGTAGTTGGAACGCACCGCAATCATCCCGAGATCGTATTTGCCGTCGATCTCGTCGGGAAAAACAACTTTGATATTGACTTTGAATGAACCGTCCGGCACGTCCACCTGCAAGCCTCGTTGTCGAATCGCCGCCACGTGTTCCTTATCAATGTCAAGGAATGTGATGTCATTGCCTGCCCGCGCTAACCGGCCGCCGATGATGCCGCCAATCGGCCCCACTCCAATAACGATTGTGCGCACGGTATCGACCTCCTGAGTTGTCATCGATAGATAAAGGAAGAGTAACTTACGGTCAAGGTCAAAAGGAAACCGTGTGAAAAAACCGCCGAGGATCATCCATGTGAGGCTTCGGCAAGCTTGTGTCGCTCGCCTTGATGGCTCCGTGGTCGCTAAGGTCTGTCTCCTTGACAGCGGCGCGCTGTCGGTACAGCATCGTAGCGATCGCCGGATCCACCCTTATGTTCCCGAATGATCTTTTCGCTAAAGAGGTGACGATGGATTTTAGAGATCGTCGGCCCTACGGCGCGGACAGCTGCAGAGCAGCTGCGGCCGCCAAATTTCTCACGGGATTGTTAGCTTTCTCCGCGTGCTTGATCCTCACGGTCGCGCAGATCCGCGCAGAAAAGATGGTCATCGCCTGGTCAGCCGTGAGCGCGCTCAATTCTCCATTTTGGGTGATGAACGACGCCGGGTTGCTGAAGCAAGAAGGCCTTGATATGGAGCTGGTTTACATTGCCAGCTCCCCCACCGTAGCCCGGGCGACATTGGCGGGTGACATCGTGTTATCCGGCGCCAATAGCCAGGTCATCGTTGACGTCGGACTGAGCGGCGGCGACTTGGTTGCCATGGGTGCGATCACCAATGTGGTTGCCTTCTATGTAATGGCGGTTCCCGAAGTAAAGCACGTGCAAGAACTGAAAGGGAAGACCGTCGGTGTCACGCGTTTCGGCGCCTCGACGGATTTTGGTATGCGCATGCTGCTGACAAAGTATGGACTGGAACCGGTAAAAGACGTTCCGTTCGTGCAGATTGGCGGGATGCCTGAGCTCGCTGCCGCGATTTCCAAGAAAACAATCTATGCAGCTCCGATGTCATACCCTATGGCTTACGTCGCGCAGCAAGCGGGCATCAAGATGATCGCCAATCTCGCCAAAGAAGACATTCCGTTCATGCACATAGGCCTTACGACTTCGCGCAAGTGGATCAGGGAGCGCCGTGGGCAAGCCAAGGCTTTCTTGCGGGCTCATGGCAAGGCGATGCACTTCATGCATACGCGCAAAGAGGAAACACGAGCGATTTTTGCGAAATACACCAAGATCAACGATCAAGGAATGCTCGATGGCAGCATCCAATACGGTTACGACTTCATGGAGAAGATTCCGTTGGTCAAACCCCAGGCTTTTCAGGTGACTCTCGACCAGATTGCCCGCAACAATCCAAAAGCCAAAACGGCCAAGCCGGAGCAGTTCTTTGATAACAGCCTGGTGCAGGAACTAATTAGCGAAGGCTTTTATAAGACACTGTGGACTCGATAGTGTCCGGGTACGACAGGAATGGCTCGATGCTGTTTTGAATAATGCCGATGTCGCAAGAGTCTTGAAGTTAACCAACGACGCAGGCGCTAAAATTGCGTTTGGGCGGCAGATCCCGACGTAGGGGTTGTTGCAGGACATCGGGGGCTGAGGAAACGGAGCAATCGTGAACTGCGGCGAGCGGTGTGGCGCCTCTACGCTGCGAGATCCTGCTGTCGTTCGCGGGTGAACGATACGGTGCCGGCTTGTTTGTCGCGTAAAAACAAGAGCTGAAAACCAGAAACGAGAAACTCGAAACTATTTATCCCCACGGCTCTTCCCGCGCCGCATTCTGGCCGGCGATCTTACCCGCCACGAAGCATTCCGTGATATTGCCGGCTTCTAAATAGAGGTGCCCGTAAATTGAACTGATCTCACCGGCGACGTAGAGCCGTGGCACGGGCTTTTTCATCGGGTCCAGCACCCGCTGCTGCACATCGTGTTCCGGGCCGCCCTGAGTATTGTTCACAATGGGCCACGCTTCCATGACATAGTACGGCGGCGTTGCAATAGGCATCATTGTTTTCGCCGGCCGCCTATAGTCGTCGTCGCGCCCCTTCTGGCAAAGCTCGTTCCAGCGCTCCACCGTATCTCTCAGCGTTTTTGGATTCACATCTATTTGTCCGGCGAGGTCCTCTAGCGAGTTGCCCTTCTTGATCCAGCCTCTGCCAACTTCAGCGAGGTTATCGTTGCTCCAACTGGCGTCATAGCGTGCGTCATTAACGATGGGGATGCCAATGGGCCCGAGCTTCCGCCCTTCTTCATCGAAGATGAGATAGCAGGGGATGCGCGGGTAATCCTGAATGTCCGCATCGTAAAATTCGAGGGCTCTCGTTCCGGTGTCCTGGGGCGCGGGTGGATACTCGTCCATGAAGCGTTTGCCAAATCGGTCCACAGCGATCCAGATCATCTTGCGATTTTCATTCCGCGGTCCCGCCCAGACATGGCGGATGGCGAACGGCAATTCGGGATACTTGAAACCGTAACCTCCATGGAAATGCCACATGTGCCAAAGCGCCGCCCCGGCTTTTTGCGCCATCTTGATGCCATCGCCGGTGTTGCCGAGATAAACGGGATAAACGGGCTGCGCTTCAAAGTATTGGAGCTTCATGGAATCGTTGTTCTCATAACCGCCGCAAGCGAGGATAACGCCTTTGCTCGCTTTGATGTTCATGCTCTTACCGTCGTGCTGCGCGCGCAGTCCGATTACCACGCCGTCCCCACTCATGATCAACTCCTCCGCCGGACTGGATAACATGACTTCAATCTTGCGCGCGTTCACGTTATCGTAAACGACTTTGAAGAGCCGTGCGCCGCCGCGCAATCCTTTGGCCCAGGGAAACTCGCCGTAGGCAGGAAAGTCTTTTAGCTTGATTGAATCGATATCCTCGGTGCCAGGGAATGGGTAGGTGCCATGCCCGCGGGTTTCCGTCTTGGTGGGCTCAGTGCCGCTGACTTTCGCAAGCTCCGTGAGCCAACCGAGCATGCCAACCATTTCTTCCGCCATCGTGCGCAGTATGTCATCCGGAGTGGTGCCGTTGCAGGTGCGTTTAAGGTACTGAAAAGCGCCTTCGGCATTATGTGCGAAGGCGACGCCGCCGCCGGACAGAATCGAAATACCGCCCGGGTGCGGCATTTTCTCGATCAGCAATACTTTCGCTCCGCTGTCATGGGCGGTGATCGCCGCGATCCCACCCGCGGCGCCATAACCCACCACGATCACGTCTACTTCTTTATCCCACGATGGTTCTCTGCCATTTGCAGTGATCAATGTTGCTCCTGTTCTGTCGAATGTTTGTGTGACGATGCTTTGCTTCAGCAGCAAACCTACTCCATGGCAACAACTCTTGTCTCAAAAAGCTCGTTCTTCTGTCTCTTAAGCACCCGAAGGATCTCGGCCGGCATTTTTCAGTTCGCTACGGGGGGCACGGAATGACATAACGGGACGGCGCGTAGGTCGACGCTAAAGTCTTTCCTCAAGCCAGTCCAGCATATAGGGAAGATTGTGCGCCCAGTAATCGTGGCTGCAATGAATCCTGCCACCATCACCCCGGTCATCGTAAATTCTTAGCGTTTTGTCTTCGGCCCCGATTTCGTGAAAGAGCCGTTTCGCGCCTTCGACGGACATGAGGGTATCCCTGTCGCCGTGGGTAATCAGAGTCGGGCAAGTGATATTTTTTGCAATCCCCGCCATGGTGAAATCTTTGAGCTGCCTTCTTGCTTCTTCATGAGTGACGCCGCCCAGCAGCCGTTGGCAAACCGGCTGTAAATGCGCGCACCAATCATAGAGATCGTCGAGCACGCTATAGCAGCCGCTCCATGCGACGAGCGCCTTCAGGCGTTTTTCAAAAGCGGCGACCCTCGGCGCATAATAGCCCGCCATGCTGATTCCGAGCAGCGCGATCCGGTTCGGGTCGACCTCCGGCCGCGACACTAGATAATCAACGCATGCTTTCCCAGGCACTTCGTAATCAGGGCGTGTTTTAATCCCCTTGAGATAAATGGATGAGCCGCGGCCCGGCGTGTCCACCAACAACATGGCCCAGCCGCGATCGAGCATTTGTTTACCGCCGAAGTAGATTTCTTCGGCGTAAGCGTCGGCCCCGCCGAGGAAAAGGACGGCCGGCCATTTGCCGGGCTTGGGGTTTGCCGGATGACAAAAGTAGCCACTGTATTCTTCGCCGCCGCAGGGAACCGAAACGACGTCGATCTTGGGCTCGTGCAACGCAGCGGCAGCGCGAAAGTTTTCTTGCGCCTTACGAAAGCGCTCGGCGCGCTTAGGTTCTTCGCTAATCGTCAGCAAGACATCGGACATGCGGTAATAATTATTGGCGTGAAAAAAATACTGTTTTGCCGTGCGTCGACGGCCCGCTGCGAGCGCGGTCTTCGCCCGCGCCTCGGTTTTCTCGGCCAGCTTCAACCAGGCGCGTTCCCAGGCATCTCGATCGCCCGCCTCGACGTCTCTCATGGCGCGGGCGATGTCGAATACGTCGCCGCCGCCCTGCTGCGCCTGGGCGACCAGCCGCAAGGTGTGACCACCGAACGGATGGGTAGGAAAGAGAAAATCAAACATGCAACCTCCGAGCACAGCTCATTGAGTGAGTCCCTGCGCCGTTCCAACTGACAGAAATAGACTGAAATCCGCATTGACTACAAGAGACCGCCCGTGCGATAGCCCGTTGAGCAATGCACAAGGGTGTGTCTGCTGCGGCCCATTAATAGCAGGGTGTCGGTCCGGCGCCCGATCGCCGCCTCATGTGCGGCGATACTTCGGCTACGTGACATTCATGTCGGTTGACATCGGAATAAATTACGCGCTACTTGTTTTCAATCTTCGGGAAACAAGTTGGGTCTTTTGCCAACGCGAGCGCGATCTCAGTTGAATCTTGCACCGAGCGGCTGCGCCGTTGCGAGGGAAGGCTGTTGATGAAAAGCGGGTTTAAAATTATCGATTCTGACATGCATTTGCGCGAACCAGCGGATCTTTGGGATAAGT
>DATACQ010000198.1:0-2284 GCA_036258955.1 Binatia bacterium | reverse complement strand
GCCGGACGGCACTGTCAAGGTGCTGATCGAAGGGAAAAAGCGCGCGCAAATCTCGCGGTTTTTGAGCCATCCCGACTTCTTCATGGTGGAAGTCGATGAGGCGCGCGAGGTGGTGGAACGCAATTCGGAAATCGATGCGCTTACGCGCGAGGTGCACACGACTTTTGAAAACTATGTAAAGCTCAAAAAGAAAATCCCGCCCGAGATGGTGATGTCGGTCTCTTCGATCGACGATCCCGGGCGTCTGGCGGACACGATCGTAGCGCATCTCGGTATCAAGATCGAGGAGCGTCAGAATTTACTGGAAACCTTCAATGCCGCGGAGCGGCTTGAAAAAGTGCTGGCCCATATGCGCGCCGAGATTGAGATTCTCGAAGTCGAGCGGCGCATACGTTCACGGGTCAAGAAACAGATGGAACGCTCGCAGAAAGAGTACTATCTCAACGAACAGATGCGGGCGATCCAGAAAGAGCTCGGCGAGAAGGACGAGTTCAAAAACGAGATTCAGGAGATAGAGGAGAAAATCAAGCAGAAGAAGCTTTCTGCCGAGGCCAAAGAAAAAGTCGACAAGGAGCTGAAGAAGCTCAAGATGATGTCGCCGATGTCGGCGGAAGCCACGGTCGTGCGCAACTTTATCGACTGGATTCTCAGTCTCCCTTGGAACGAATTTACGGACGACAAGCTCGACATCAATGAAGCGGAGAAAGTTCTCGAAGAGGACCATTACGGCCTGGAAAAAGTCAAAGAGCGCATCCTCGAATATCTCGCGGTGCAGAGTCTCGTGGGTAAAATCAAGGGTCCGATTCTCTGCCTTGTCGGACCTCCGGGCGTCGGCAAGACTTCGCTCGGCAAGTCCATCGCTCGCGCAACTGGCAGAAAATTTGTGCGCGTGTCGTTGGGCGGTGTGCGGGATGAAGCTGAAATCCGCGGCCACCGGCGCACGTACATTGGGGCGCTGCCGGGCAAAATTATCCAATCCATGAAGAAGGCCGGATCGAGCAACCCTGTCTTTCTTATGGACGAGATCGACAAGATGTCCACCGATTTCCGGGGCGACCCTTCATCGGCCTTGCTCGAGGTTTTGGATCCCGAGCAAAACACCTCGTTCAATGATCACTACCTGGATCTCGATTACGATCTGTCGAAAGTGATGTTCATTACAACAGCGAATACTCTTGACCGTATCCCGCGGCCGCTCCAGGATCGTATGGAAATCATTCGCATCGCCGGCTACACGGAGCTGGAAAAGCTCAGTATCGCCAAGAAGTATCTGCTGGAAAAACAAAAAGAGTCAAACGGCTTGACCCCGGAGAACGTTACCTTCACCGACAACGCTCTGTTGGGCGTCATTCGCAACTATACCAAAGAAGCCGGAGTCCGTAATCTTGAGCGGGAGATCGCGGCAATCTGTCGTAAAGTGGCAGTCGAGGTTGTCAAGAAGGATCGCAACGCCCACGTGCAGGTCGCGAACAATAGCCTGCATAAGTACCTGGGACCGATCAAATACCGCTATGGGAAGGCCGACGCCGAGACCAAGATCGGCGTGACTACGGGATTGGCGTGGACTGAGCTGGGCGGCGAATTGTTGGCCACAGAAGTGACCATCATGCCGGGCAAGGGGCAGCTGATCATCACCGGCAAGCTCGGGGATGTGATGCAGGAATCCGCACAGGCCGCCATGAGCTATGTGCGATCGCGGGCGTTGGAGTTAGGTCTGAAGAGGGATTTTTATCAGAAGCTCGACGTGCATATTCACGTCCCGGAAGGCGCAATTCCTAAAGACGGCCCATCGGCAGGAATTACCATGGCGACGTCGTTAGTATCGGCTCTGATCAAGGCCCCGGTTCATTGCGACTTGGCAATGACCGGAGAGATCACCTTGCGCGGGACGGTGTTGCCCATCGGCGGGCTAAAGGAGAAAATCTTGGCGGCGCACCGCGCGGGTATCAAGAGAGTGCTCATCCCCGCTGAAAACGAGAAGGACATCGAAGAGATTCCCGCAACCGTTTTAAAGGGAGTCGAGTTGTCGCTGGTGGCGCACATGGATGAGGTACTGAAAAAGGCCCTGGTACTGGACGATCCCGAGACGCTCTTCAAGAAAGTGGCCATGGACGCAGAGAAGGAGGGCGCTGCCGGTTTCACGGAGAACGTCGACGATAGTCCAGGCGCTGAAATCTTGCCCCAGTAATTCTCCGGGTATTTGACTCAGGAAATCTCTACTGTTATAAACGCTTTTCGCTTGCTTCGTCGCGTTTGTTCGAGGAAGCAGGCGAATGCTGCTGTT
>DATACQ010000197.1:0-2200 GCA_036258955.1 Binatia bacterium | reverse complement strand
CGCCCAGTAAATCAGATCAATCATTGCTCCCTCCATCCGGCTCGAATTTCAGCGCTTGTCGTACTCGTCGTGACGACGCCACCAAGGGCCGCCCGCCTCGTTGCGCCCTTTGGGGGCACGGTCGAGCCAGTGGTACACGCCAAAGAAGGAATCTACGCCGCGCGCATAGGTGGAATAGGTGTGATAGACGACGCCATCCTCGAGCGCGAATGCGCTCATGCCCGGCCGATCGCGATGATACGAGGGTACGTCGGTTCCGGACATCGCCGCGAGCCTCGCCTCCGCGGAATCTCCGCCACCCTCCTGACCCGCGCGCCAGCGAAATATGTCGCTCGTCGGCACCTCGCGCCGGTAGTTGTATTCAACGTCCCCGGTGCGCTGTTGCTCCTCTGTGACGGAGACGTTGAAGTCGAAGTTGAAGTCGCCCCCGTGCGAGGACGCCCAGGGAAACGTCCACCCCATACGCCGCTTGTACGCCTGCAATTTCGAGAGCGGCGCGCGCGAGACCGCCCAGAGCATCACGTCGTGGTTGGCCAGGTGAATCGCCGCGCCGTTGAAGGTATCCGCGATCATCGAGCAGGTAGGACAGCCCGCCGTCCAGTCGGGCCCGAACATGAAATGGTAGACGAGGAGCTGCGAGCGTCCGCGGAAGAGATCAGCGAGAGATGCTTTTCCTTCGTCGGTCTCGAAATGGTAATCCCTTTCGATCCGAACCCACGGCAGCTCCTGCCGCCGTCGCGCCAGCTCGTCACCGCGCCGCGTGAGTTCCTTCTCCGCCTTGAGCAGCTCGAGCCTCGCTGCGAGCCACTCTTCACGTCTTACAGTCATGTGCTTCGTCATGTTTCTGGTCTCCTTCCTTCGTGTCCTTGATGCTTCGTTGCACTCCGTACCACGATCGACGTTCTGCGCCACACAAATTGACTCTTCCGTTCGCCGCTCGTGCGATACTATCTATCCCATGACTAGCACCGAGCGCGGAAGTTACAATGAGCGTGGGAGTTACAAATGTGACGGGATTTCGATGGACTCGGTGATTACGCGCGGCGCGCGCGCTGGCGGCGGGCGATCCTCTCGGTGCGTTGACGGGTTGCCCTGCGCGATGATCCTCCTGCGCTCGCGCTCCGGAGGCAACCTCGAAGTGATCAACATCCGCAGCGGACCTCAGACGATGGCGGCGTTGGTATCAGGCGACCTTCAGATCGCCTACACGATTCCCGGATCGGTGGTCAGCGCTGCAGCTAGCGGTTTGGATGTGGCATTTTTTGCGGGCATCGTGAATAAAGCCGATGGCGATTTTATCGCAGGGCGAGCGTCCGCAGCGCGGAAGATTTAAAAGCAAACGGGGATAGGCGTACAGAATATCGGCGGCGGCGTCTGGTCGATGGCAATGCTGGCCATTGAGCATTTAGGACTCGAGCCCCAGCGCGACAAAATGACCATCATGATCGTCGGCGACTCGCCGGTGCTGGCGCAGTCGCTCGAGCAGGGAGGCATCGAAGCAACGTATCTCAACCACACCCACAGCCGAGCGCTCAAGGACAAGGGCTTTCCGGTATTGCTCGATCTCGCAAGGCGCCGATTCCGTATCAGGGTTTAGCCGCAGCAACTCATTGCACTTACTCAAACAGAACCGCAAATCATCGATGCGCTGATGCGCGACTTTGTTGAGACAGTGGCGTTCATTCACAAGCCGGCAACAAAGAAGCCGGCGTAAAGTCACTGACGAAAACCTCCGGCTCAAGAGTAGCCAGGACGCAGAGATCGGCTATCCAGCGCTGCAGTGGCTTTACAACCTGGACATTAAGCCGACGATTCCCGGAATTCAAAACATGGCACGCTTTCTCGCTTTGACCGATCCCAAAGTGAAATCGGTCAAAAACGAAGACGTCGTTGACGAAGGGCCGTGGCAGCGCCTGGAGAAAAGCGCTTACTACCGGGAGTTGCTCTCGACCTGGAAGAGGTAAGCCCAGCCAGCCACTCGGTCGCCGGTGCCAATCTTCGGGAGCGTCTTTACCCAGGTAAGCTCCCTGACTACTCCAGCGGTGACTCGGAGCTTGCATCGGCGAACGCATTCGCTCCGGATTTAGATGTAAATAGCGCCAACAAGTAAGTTTCCGCTCGCAGAGAATCGCTTTCTATCATCCCCGGAAAAGCTCGCGATCTTCGGAATCCGCTGTCTATGCGAATAAGGGGTGACGCC
>DATACQ010000196.1:0-3328 GCA_036258955.1 Binatia bacterium | reverse complement strand
CAACTGCGGGATCCGGGCTTAATTCCGGCTCTGTCGCAGTGCATTGTCTGGTGAACGCCTTCTCCCCTCTTCAGCTCGGCCGCCCCCTTAGAAATCGCGCCAATTCAGGAATGATTTTTCCGCATAGAGTTTCTCGACGTTCAGCGGGAAAACAAAGCCGCGCTGTCGGAGATACAGCGCGATCGGCCTCAGCGGCATTCCAACGGCAGCCAGATAGTCGCCGCGAACAGAGCTGATTAACTGGCTTCCCTTTCCCTGAATTGAGTAAGCGCCCGCCTTATCCAACGACTCGCCGCAAGCCAGATAGCCGGCAATCTCTTCATCGTTGAAAGCGCGCATCGCGACCTGGACTTCTTCGACGGTGCGCAGTCCTGGACCACCGCCTCCGTCGATTATAGCCACGCTCGTATAGATTCGATGAGTCTTCCCGGACAACGCTCGAACCATGCGCCGTGCATCGGCGAGGTCGGCCGGCTTGCCGAACTTCTCACTCCCCAGAGCAATCATGGTATCGCTGCCGATGATCATGTCGTGCGGGTTCAAAGCGGCGACCGACCTGGCCTTCTGGACGGCAAAGTCCAAGACCTCTTCTTCGATAGAGCCCTGCCCGACAATCTCTTCGAACAGCGGAGCCACGACTTCGAACCGCACGCCCAGCAGCTCTAATATTTCACGACGACGCGGTGACGTGGACGCGAGAATCAAACGCATGAAAAGCAGGCTGACTTTACGGGTGGGCGAGTTCTTGTAGTGGTTCGCGGAAAAAGGAAAACGCTCGGGGCGCTCCTTCCGTTCGCGACAGAAACTCATCAAGATAGCCAACAACTTCGCTGGTACTGTTCACGCGAACCATCTGCGAGCGCAGTTCGGCGGCGCCCCGGAAGTGCTTGCAGTACCATGACAGATGCTTGCGTACGGCTGCGAAGTTGCCGTTGCTCATGTGCATTTCGTAATGCTCGCAGTGTTCCGCAATGACACGAAAGCGCTCGAAGAGCGTGAGCGGCGGGAGATCAGAGTCTTTCGCTTGGCTCGTACTTTGCGCCGTCTTGAGGCAATCTTTGCCCGCAAACACCCAGGGATTTCCCTGAGCCGCGCGGCCGAGGAGCACACCCTGCACGCCGCTAGAGCGCGCGCGTCGGATAGCGTCCGCCAAGTCTTGCACGTCGCCGTTGCCGATGACCAAAGTGTCCGACCCGGCGGCAATTTCCACCGCGCGCGCGATAGCACTCCAGTCCGCATCACCTTTATAGCCCTGCTGCAGTGTGCGCCCGTGAAGCGAGATCACTGCGGGCTTTTCCTCCAATAGCACCGGTATCCATTCTTCAACGCTGTTGCGGTCATAACCGAGGCGAGTCTTCACGGAGACCGGAATCGCGCGACGCTCCGATGGTTGCGCGAAACCGCCGCGCAGCCGGTTTGCCAGCTTGACTCTTTCAATCAGCCCCGCCTCGATTCCGATATCGGCTAAACTCTGCCCGGCTGCCCAGTCCGCGAGACCCCGCCGAGCAGCGCGGATGATTTCCCGCGCCAATTCCGGCGCTCGGATCAAGGCGGCGCCACAACCTGTCGCCGCAACTTTGCGCGCAGGACAACCCATATTGATATCCAAACCGTCAAAACCAAGCTCGCCGACAATATGAGCGACTTTATAGAAAAGCTCGGGGGCCCGGCCGTAGATTTGCGCCACCACGGGTCGCTCGAGTTCGGAGTAGGTCAGATCTCTGATGAGAGTGTGAGGCGAATAAAAAGCCGATTGGATATTGACAAACTCGGTGAACATGACGTCGGGAGCGCCATGCTTCGCCGTAATAAAGCGAAAGGCTGCGTCGGTGACGCCATCCATCGGCGAAAGTCCGATAATCGGCTGAGGAATTTGCCGCCAAAAGCTCATCGCCAACTCACGGTTCAGCGCGCGAACTATCCTTCCCGCCGGTTACGCTCCTTGGACGGCGGATCTGAACCGAGCACTCCAGGCGTTCCCCAATCCGCTTTGTCCGTGTGATGAAATAAAATATGGGAGCGCTTCGGGTTTGACTCCGGCCACCTCGTCAAAGTCTTTGGAAGTTCTTCTAACCAGTTCGCGCTTTTACTCGGTCGTTTTACCTGCATACATGTAAACGTGGACCACGGGCATGGCTGACCTCCTCGGGATCGAAGCCTTTGTTCAAAAATTCAAGCGTTCAAGCCCTCTGCGCAGTCGTCCCACTCGTGGCGGCGAGAACCGTGTGAGGGCTGCAACAACTCGAGCCTCGGGAATACGTGTAATAGATAATCGTCGCCGCAAAGCACCCATCGCCACGGAGGTTAGGCAAGTTCGGATCGCCCTGGCCTAACATCGCAACCAAATTACCTGCTGTTGACGCGCTCGCGGCAGGCGAGACGCCGCCCGAGGCGAGGTGCTCGGTGCTCAGAGACCTTTGCGCTTTTTGATCTCTTCGATGAGCTGTGGAACGATCTTGAAGAGATCGCCGACTACGCCGAAGTCCGAATACTGAAAGATCGGTGCGTCGGCATCTTTATTGACGGTTATGATGAACTTGGCAGTCTTCATGCCCGAAAGATGCTGCACTGCGCCGGAAATGCCGATGGCAATATAAACATCTGGTTTGACTGTCTTGCCGGTTTGGCCGATCTGCATGGCATAGGGCACCCAGCCTGCGTCTACGGCCGCGCGACTTGCGCCCACGGCGCCGCCCAAGACGTCGGCCAACTCCTTGAGCATCGCGAAGGCGTCCTCGCCCTTCAACCCACGTCCGCCCGATACGATCATCTTTGCGCCTTCAAGCTGAGGACCTTCGCGTTTCACCGTCACTCGCTCTTTCATGTGCACTTTGCGCAGCGACGGGTCCGCCACCGCGGCGACTTCCTCGATTGCAAGCGGCTGTTCGTTGAGCTTAGGCTCAAAGGATTTGGGCCGCACCAGCAGCAGTTTAGTGCCCTCACTCAAAAGTGTGCTCGTGTTCTGGTAACTCGCGCCCAAAGCTGGAATGGTCGCTTCGATACCGCCGTCAGCAAGCCGAAAATCGCCGACGTCGCTGATCACACCACAGTCGAGCCGCGCGCTCAAACTGGATGCCACGTCACGCCCGCCGTAGCTTGAAGGAAAGAGAATAACCGCGGGTTGATGTTTCCGGATCAAACCCGCCAACGTTTCGGCTGCCGGCAAGGTCAAGAAGTCGCGATACAAAGGATCGGCGCAGCGATAAATCCTGCTCGCGCCATGCTTTGCCAGAGTCTCCAACGCGCCATCGGGTGCCGGCCCCAGTAACACCGCTTCGGCTTTGCCAACTTCGGTCGCCCGAGCCAGCATTTCCAGAGTCGTGGTCGT
>DATACQ010000195.1:0-6050 GCA_036258955.1 Binatia bacterium | reverse complement strand
TCGAGAAAATGGGTGACCCGTTCCAGCGAATGATCCTTGGCGAGATCGCTGCGCAGGCGCGCCTGCACTCGCCGGACAGCCGCCTTGACGTCCGGGCGCTGAAACTCGCCCTTCTCAAATTCTTCCAAGAGGGCCAGGGTTTTGACGTAGAGTTCGCCCAGGAGCGAGGCTTTCCAGGCGTTCCAAACATCCGGCCCGACTCCTTTGACATCAGCGAACGTCAGCAGATAGAGCATCTTCAAATTTTTGACGGTGCCGACCGTGCGCGCGAAGTCGAAGATCGTCTTGGGATCCTCCAGATCTCGACGAAACGCTATATGGGTCATCAGGAGATGGTATCGCACTAAAAACTCGAGCAGCGCGCCCTCGTCGACATTTAGACGCATGCGCCGCCCAATCGGCCGCACCATGCGCGCGCCAATTTCCGAATGGCCGCCGCCGAAGCCTTTGCCGATGTCGTGAAACAGCAGTCCCAAGTAAAGCAATTCTATTGTATCCGCTTCACGTGCCAGTTGGGTCAATAGCGGCAGGGCCTCTCTATATTCACCGGCTTTCAAGATCTCGATCTCTTTGATCAGGCGCAACGAATGCTGATCCACAGTGTAGATGTGATAGGCGTCATGCAACACCATGCACAAAATTCTGCCAAATTCCGGAATGAAGGCGCCGAGCACCCCGCAGGCATGCATCTCGGCGAGCGACTCGTAGACGCGCTCCTTCCAGCGCAGAATCCCAAAGAACGCGGCGTTGGCCTCAGCGGAACGGCGAAATTCATCATCGATCAAATCCAGATGCTCGCGCATCGCTTCGCGCGTTTCGTGGCTTAACTCGCAGCGGTACTGCTGCGCGTCAGCAAAGACACGGATGAGGTTTTGCGGGTCTGCGCGCAAGATTTCAGGCTTGGTAACTGTTAAGTGCCCCCTCGAGAGACGCACGCCGTCCCGCAAAGTTTTGGAGAAAACGGTGTGGCCGGAGAAAAATCGTCGGGAACAGTCGTGCAGGCGATGTACGATCAGGGCGGAGAGACGTTGAACTTCAGCGGCTTGCAAATAGTAGGCGCGCATGAAGACTTCGACATCCTTGAGAGTTCCTTCCCCGGAAAAACCGAGCGCGGCGGCCGCTTTTTCCTGTTCTTCAAAGGTCAACTGATCCTGATGCTTGCCGGTGGAAAAATGCAGTTGATTGCGCACCCGCAGTAAAAAGTCCTGGGCATCCCGGAGCTTAGCTAAGTCCGCTGCGCTAACGATGCGCTCGCGCGCCAACTGGTCAAAGTTTTTCGCCCCCAGGCCTGTGCGCGCTATCCACCGCGCTGTGTGAATGTCGCGGAGTCCGCCCTGCCCTTCCTTGACGTCAGGCTCGAGCAGGTACACGGAACCGCCAAAACTGGCGTGGCGCGCCCGGCTTTCCTCGAGTTTTTCGCGGATAAAACGGCCAACTTGTTTTTTGATCAGCCGTTTTTCAACGGCGCTCTCAAATTCTTGATAGAGCACGGAGTCGCCGCAAAGAAATCGCGTCTCGAGGAGCGCCGTTTTGACCTTTATATCCGCTTCCGCGAGGCGCATGGTTTCGCCGATATTACGCACGGCGCTGCCTACTCGAAGCCCGGCGTCCCAGAGGGTGAGGAGGATTCTTTCAGTGACCGATTCGATCAGCGGAGTGGTTTTCCAGGGATAAAGGAACAGCAGATCGATATCCGATTGCGGGTTTAGCTCGCTGCGGCCGTAACCTCCTTGAGCCACGACGGCGCAGTTGGATTTTTGGCCTGGAAAGCGGCGCGCCATTTCCTCGCAGGTGACGCCGTAGAGATGGCATATGAGATGGTCCATCATCCGCGTATAGGCGACAACGATCTCCACGCCGCCTGCGCCGACGCGATGCATATCGAGCAGTCTCGCGCGCGTTTTTCGAACGTATTCGCGGGAGAGTCGAACTAGATCCGCCTGTCCGGAGCCGCCCGTTTGGGAGGTCTGCCGCGGGTCTTGCGGCTGCGATTCTTGCAAGAGCGCGCGCGAAAGCGCGACGGTGTCCATTAGATCTCTTCCGTTATAGGGTTTTCGCCGCCAACACGCTGCGGTTGTACTGCTCGATGCCGTCAAACAAGGCATCCGCCATTGCGTCCTGAAGTTTGTTCTCGTTCATGGCGCGGCCTTCTTCGCGATGTGTGATAAAAAACATCTCCACAAGAACGCTGGGCATCCGCGCGCCGACTAAAACATAAAACAGCGCCTTTTTGACGCCGAGGTCCTTCACCTCGCGCATGTGGCCCGCGAGGGTGCCGACCATGGAGCTTTGCAGACGGTGCGCGAGGCTCACGGAATCTTCCAGTTTCAGGTTCTGTGTCATATCGCTCAAAATAAACTGCAGATCGCTGATTTTTTTGCGGGAGGTGCTGTTTTCGCGGGCAGCCAGGCGAATCGATGCTTCGTCGGTCGTATTGTCAAGGTAGTAGGTCTCGATGCCCCTCGCCTCGCCGTTGTGACTGGCATTCATGTGCAACGAGATAAAAAGATCGGCGTCCTCGGCATTGGCGATGGCCGTGCGATCTTCCAACGCAACGAACCGGTCATCGCTGCGTGTCAACACCACCTGGACACCCATTTCTTTCCTTAGCTTGACTGCCAGCTTCTTCGCCACGCTGAGCACAAGGTCCTTCTCGGCGAGGCCGCCGATCCCGATAGCGCCCGGGTCTTTCCCGCCGTGGCCGGGATCGAGAACGATCTTCCGAATACCGGAGGAGGCCTGCGTCTTGCCGCCTTTAGCTGTGCGGACGTTAGACGGCGGTGCTTGCGCCTGGGCTGGCGGCAAGGGAGATTTTGCAGCGGCGCTCCCGGCAATATCCAGCACCACACGAAACGGTTCGGGCAGCAGAAAAGCAGTATGATCCCGGTCCGCGCTCATATCAAGCACGACTCGGACAGTATCGTCCGTGAATTGTCCGACGCGGATTTGTTTGACCCCGCCAGCTTGCACGTGGATCGGTTCGAGCGATTCCATCGCAAGCCTCGCCTCAGCGATGTCGACGTAAATTCGCGGCGCTACCCCTCGGCCATTATCCTCCGGTAGGCGGCCCACTTGGTAGCGTACCGGCCGCGATACCTCGATGAGAACCCGTGTGCCATTTTCCGATGGTACGGCGCGCACTGAGGTAAGCCGCGCCGCCTCTCGTGAACCGGATGTCTCGGATCCGTATTGAACGCGTTCACCGCCCGTCGCTCCGGGGACTACTCCGGTTTGCCGGGGCTCCTGCGGGAGCGCGTAGGCGGGTAACCCCAGGATAAACAGGGTTATGGCGGCAATTGAGTGAAATCCATGCTTCATGAAAACACCTCCCGCCGATTCGATTACTTCTTTATTTCCTCCGACCATTTGTGGAGCAGATTGAGCGCCGCGAGGGGCGTCATTTGAGACAAATCCAACCGCGCTAGCTCCTCCTGTAGCTTGCGTTCACGCGAATTGAACAGACCCATTTGTATCGGCTCTTCCGGCTCCGCTGGAGGGCGCGGTCTTTCGCGTGGGTTATCCTGGCTTTCCAGCGTTGAAAGAATCTCCTTCGCGCGGGTGATCACCGTCTCAGGCAGACCCGCCAAGCGGGCGACATGGATGCCGTAGCTCCGGCTCGCCGCCCCCCTGACAAGATTGCGCAGGAAAATTATCTCTCCCTGCCATTCTTTGACGGCGAAGTTGTAATTCTTGATACGCTCGCGGCTTTGGGTCAGCTCCGTAAGCTCGTGATAATGGGTCGCGAACAGAGTTTTCGGATGCTCCGCCGAGTCATGCAGGTGCTCCGCCACGGCCCAGGCGATGGAGACGCCGTCATAGGTGCTGGTGCCACGCCCCACTTCATCCAGCAAAATCAAACTGCGGGAGGTGGCGTAGCGCAGGAGTGCGGCGGTCTCCTTCATCTCCACCATAAAGGTTGATTCGCCACGGGTCAGAGAGTCCGCAGCGCCGATACGCGTGAAAATCCGGTCCACCGCTCCAATGCGGGCTTCGGCGGCAGGAACGAAACTTCCGATTTGCGCCATGATCACGATCAATGCGACTTGCCGCATGTACGTGGACTTGCCCGCCATGTTGGGGCCGGTGAGCAGCAGTATCTGGTTAGATGAAGGATCGAGAATAGTGTCATTAGGGACGAAGGCGCCGCGTCCCATGCTCGCCTCCACCACAGGGTGGCGGCCGTCGCGAATCACTATGGCCGTACCTGGGTCCACCCGAGGTCGGACGAAGTGTTGTGACTCCGCCACCTCCGCCAGTGATATTATCGCATCCAGCAGCGCCAGGGCGCGGCCGGTCTCGGTCAAAGCACCGTAATGGAGCGCCACCTGCTCGCGCACCCGCGCCAGAATCTGAGCTTCCAGCCTCTCGATCACCTCCTGGGAGTTGAGCACTTTGGCTTCATATTCTTTAAGCTCGGGCGTGATATAGCGCTCAACGTTCACCAGCGTTTGTTTGCGGATGTATTCGGCGGGCACCGCCTTGAGGTTTGCCTTGGTGATCTCGATGTAATAACCGAACACGCGATTGTAACGCACTTTCAGCGAAGCGATGCCGGTGCGCCGGCGTTCCGCTGTTTCGAAATTAGCCACCCAATCTTTTGCATGCGCCCTGATGCCCCGGACCTCGTCGAGCTCCGCATCAAAGCCGGCGCGAATGAAGCCGCCGCCTTTAAGTGCGGCTGGAGGGTTATCGATGATTGCGCGGCCGATGACGTCCGCCAACATCGGCAAATCGGAAAGCGTTTCGCGCAGGCAAAGCAATGCGTCAGCATCAACGCTCGCCAGATCGGCGCGCAGCTGACCCACGGCTTGAAGCGTAAGCTTTATGGCGGTGAGGTCTCTCGGGAGCGCGCTGCCTGAGGCCGCGCGGCCGGCGAGGCGCTCCAGATCCTGTACTTGATCCAGCCCCGACTTCAGCTGTTCCCTCAGCGAAAAATTTTCTACGAATTCTTCAACCGCATCCAGGCGCGCCCGAATAGCATGCTCGTCGAGTAGTGGATAAAGCAGCCACTGGCGCAAAAGGCGCGCTCCCATGGCCGTGCGCGTACGATCGAGCACGGCCAGCAGTGAGCCCTTGCGCTGGCCATCGTAGCCGGCCACAAGCTCCAGGTTTGCGCGGGTCGTTTCGTCGAGAACGAGATAGTTAGAAGCCTCGTATAGTTCAAGATCGTGCAGAACTTTGAGCGCATCGGGGATATTGCCTTCGAGGTAATTCAGCACCGCCGAAGCGGCGCGCAGCGCATCGTCCCACTCTTTTTCGTCACAACCGGTACCGGGCTTGATGCGCTCTCGCGCTGCGGTCGTGAAATTTTCCTCGGCCACAGGGCTGAGGAAAATGCCGGCGAGTTTTTGTTTGAGGGTTTCGCTGAACCGTTGCTCGCCGGCGGCAATCAACAGCTCGCGGGGGTTGACCCGCGATATCTCATCGATCAGCAGGCGTTCTTCAGCGAATCTGGCGCAGCGGAAAGCGCCGGTCGTGATGTCCGTCAGCGCAAGCCCGAACCCTTTGCGTCCGCGGCGCACCGCGGCGAGGAAGTTATTGGCGCGGGCATCCAAAGCTTCCTCCGCCGTCACGGTTCCGGGAGTGATTACCCGCACCACGTCGCGCTCGACGACACCTTTGGAGACTTTGGGGTCTTCGATTTGCTCGCACACGGCGACTTTATGTCCGGCGCGCAAGAGCTTCTGGATGTAGGGCTCCGCGGAATGGTACGGTACGCCGCAGAGCGGCACAGAGCCATCCTCGCTTCGGTGACGCGAGGTGAGCGCGATATCGAGGATTTTGGCGGCGGTCTGGGCGTCTTCGAAAAACATTTCGTAAAAATCGCCCAGGCGGAAAAGCAAGATGGAATCGCGATGACGCTGTTTGATTTCCAGGTACTGCTGCATCATCGGCGTGAGCTTGAGGCCTTCCATATCGAGCTATGCCGGCCGGAGCCGGAAACGCGCGCGCCGCCTCGACCGCCTGTGAGAGAAGGGCACCGGACCGGCATAGTTCGATTATGGAAGGCCTCAAGATCACGCCGATGATGCAGCAGTACCTGCAGATCA
>DATACQ010000194.1:0-6855 GCA_036258955.1 Binatia bacterium | reverse complement strand
CTCAATCCACTTCTTAAGATGATAGCTGGATAATAAATCCATAGATCACCCTCACACGAATTCCGGACCGTACAGTCAGTGGGAGCACGGCATGCCGCGCTCCCGAGAAATTTGTGTTCTTGCGTTCTTTGAGGTTAGATTCCCTTACTTCTTTTCTCACATTCCCGCGCCACGCCCTCAGTCACCGCCCACCAGATGCTAAGCCCTCTACGAAGCGATCTTAGCGCCTTGACTTGAATCTCGTGGGTGGTGGCGAATCGTTCCATAAGGTCGTATCCGATATTGCTGTGCTCGGTGTCGGCCTCGCCGTGCTCCACAAAAAACTCGATGTCATGCTCCTTGAGCCCATAATGATCGCGAAAGGAGCGGAAGAACTTCCCACCCGTGAGCTGGTTAGAAAACTCGTTACAACAATTCGTCGCCGCCAGCTGATCGAAAACCGTGTCGCTGCGCAAGGCAATATCCAGCCAGCCGGTACGCGCCAGCATCGTCAGCGGCAAGAAGTCGTTGTCCCGCTCGCGGCGCTCCAATTCAGCTTGCGGAATCCCGATCGCTTCGCCAAAACGCATGAACAAGGCGCGATGCCCCAGTACCGGCCGGGGCGTTCCTTCGAAATATTTGTAACCGACTTCAGATTGGATGATCTCAACGAATTTCTTGTGGATCTCCGGGTCGTGAATACCGGTAAGCTGGCAGCGCACGAGTTTGGCCGTGTTGATCGCCACATTGTACGCAAAGATCCCCCAAGCCTCTTGCGCCCACACACGCAAGTCCTCCAACGACAGCTTGCCGTCGTAAAGAGCCAGATAGAACGGGTGGTGCAACCGCGCGTGTTTGCTCTTAACTTCGTGAACGAGCACGTCGCAAAATTCTTTTGGCGGTAAAGTCTTACCATTCAAAACTGCTTCCGCAGACATCATGATCTCCGGCTTTGTTTCAGTGTTGCCACTCTATGTCTTGGCGATTACTTTCCGCGTCCGGAGGGATTTACGCCGGCGGCCCGTATTTCTCAAAACTTTTTCTTCCTTTGCGCGTTCGTCATGTTGGAATTTGTTTGAGTTGCAAGCCAGTTCTAGCCGGTTACCGTCGGGATCCAAGAAACTGATCGAGCGATTTCCCGCCACTACCAAAGTCTCGGGGCCACTGACAATCGGGATGCCGCGGCGCTTCAAAACCCGATATAGCTTGTCAATCTCATCGTTGCGCTCGCAGTAGATACAAAAGTGATGCAACTTCGGCACACCGTTGCCGCCTTCCTGCTCTGCTCCATCCGGCAGCGCCTGCAGCGCCACATCATGATGCTCACTGCCGAAGCTCAGAAACGTCATCTTCGTTTCCAGGTTTCTTGCGGAAACCTTCAACCCGAGGATAGAGCGATAGAAGTTTTCTGACTCCTTCAGATCACGGACGTTAAGAACAATGTGTCCCAATGCTCTGTTCTTACGGGGCATCGGCTTTACTAAATAATGGTGTGCCGCTCACCTGTCAAGATCTTCATCCGGAAACGCACCGGCGACAGCTTAACTTCAATGCTGCCCCGGTGGATACGTTCTGTGCTCATGCTACAATGCCGCGTGATTATCGTGTTGTTCGGTGTGTCGGGCGCCGGCAAAACAACGCTGGGCCGTCTCCTGGCGGCGGAGCTCGGCTGGCGGTTCTATGACGGCGATGATTTCCACCCCGCCCCGAATATCGAAAAAATGCGCCGGAAAGTCCCGCTCGGCGATACCGATCGCGCGCCATGGCTCGAAACACTTCGGGCGCTCATAGCCAAGTGCATCGCCGCCGGAGAGAACGCGGTGTTGGCCTGTTCGGCTTTGAAGGAATCTTACCGGCGGTTACTAACTATCGACCCTGACGAAGTGAAGCTCGTTTATTTGAAAGGAGATTACGCTCTATTGGAAGAGCGCATGAAAAGCCGGCGCGGCCATTTCATGAAGCCGCAACTTTTGAACAGCCAGTTCGCTTCTCTAGAAGAACCGCAAGGCAATGCTACGGTGGTCGAGGTCGATCAGACCCCCGCGGCGATCATAAAACAAATCCGCAGGGCTCTGAACCTGTAGTGTCCGCAGGTTGACAGCACCACCCGGCCAACTAGTGGCTCTTGCCAATTGGCTAATGGCTATTGGCCATTGCCTATGCGTCATCGAGCCACATCAGCTTCGCCGGGTTATCTTGCAGCATGATCTTGACTTCATCCGGCTTGATGCCGAACCCAAGCAGGGCGCGAATGAAAACGCGCATGCCGTCAACTGCATCCATATGCAACACCTGGCCGAAGTCGCTGCCGATGATGCACCGGTCCGGGCCAATTTCTTTGATCGTGCGGATGGTCTCCATGGGATCCGCGACCGGCTGGTACAGGCTCGGAATCATTGGCTGGCAGTAAGTGCCAACGTAAACACCGAGATCGCGGAGCTGTTTCATTTCTTCGAGCAGCAGTTTGTTCAACTCGAGCAGCGGATGATCCAGCGTGGCGCGGCAGCCGATCTCCTTGGCGAGCCTGGCGAGCGGCAGCAGCTCCTGAAAATCCGTGTGGCCAAAGCCGATGCCGACTTTTTTATCTGCTGCCATCTCCATGATTTCTTTCACTTCCGGCAACACTTTGCCGTCATCGCTGCAGAGACGCACGCCCTCATGCTCCGGATGGCCCGCGCCACGCCAAAAGCCGTAGGAGGTGAAGGTCGGAAACCAGATCATCTTAAAATTCGGATATTGCAGGCCAACGCGAACATACTCAGGTCTCATACCGAAGCAGCATCCGACGCCGCCGTAAACCTCGACTCGGTGGGCCAGCTCGCCCCGCGCAATCATATCATCGATGTGCCGCTGCGTGAGATACGCGGACGTCGCGCTGATGTTCCAGTGATCTTTGAAAGCAATCGCCTTCATGCCGCATTTGGATGCTTCTACGGCGATCTGAATCATGTCCTGAGAGCGGTGCACGAAGTCCGGATACGCGTGAATGTGGCAATCAATAGCGCCGCGGAGCAGTTCGTTTTCGATCCCCGGGTAGATCTTGAGCATCTCCGGGTTGTCTTTTAGCATCTGGTAGAAATAGTCTTTGGCGTTTAGCTCGCGCACCCGCGCCACAGTCAACGTGCGTCCAACCATCAACTCCTCGGCGGCTTTGGCATCCGCGGCAAAATCACACATGGAATTTTTCCTCCGTCAAAATTTCAGTCTAGAGCTTGGAGTCTAGTGTCTCGGGTTGAAATACTAACGCAGACTTAGACCCGAGACTCTTAACCGCGTTACGCGCGGCCCCAAGCCTCCAGGAAACGGCGCGCATCTTCGACCACCGGCTCCGTCACGGGCACGTACGGTATCACCATGCGAGTGACGCCTGCTTCCTCGAAGGCTTTCATCTTTTCTCTGATCTCGCGAACATCGCTCGCCGGCACCACCGGGAGCTTGTCCATGTAATCATCGGTAAGCGCGCCCATGGCGGCTTTAAAGCCACCTTTCTGAAACGCTTCATGGATGGCATTGACTTCTTTTTCGAAGCCCATCCCTCTCAGCATATCGCTATAGTGATCGGCGATGTTATAGAAGGTCAGCACTTGCCGTAGTTTGGCGCGCGCCGCGTTTTTATCGACGTTGAGCGACACGCGCGACTTAGCAATGATTTCGATTTTCGCCGGATCGCGGCCGACTTCAACCGCGCCTTCACGAACCCGCGCGGCAATTTCTTTTACCTTTGCAGGCGTCGCCATGTTGATGAACACTCCATCGGCAATCTTACCTACGAGTTTCGTCATCTGCGGTCCAAGACCGGCGAGGTAGATCGGCAGGTCGGGATGCGCCGGCTTCCATGAAAGTTGAAAGCGCTTGCCGGTCTCGTAGATCTCACCCTCGTATTCGACTCGCTCGCCGGCCGCTACTTTGCGGACGATCTCGATGTATTCCCGCGCCCGTTTCAGAGGCCGGTCGAAAATGCCACCATGCCAGGCGGCAATGGCTTTGTTGGCGACGCCGAGACCCAGCAACAACCGGCCGCCGGAAAGGTCTTGCAACGTTGCGGACTGAATTCCTAGCGTAACAGGGCTTCTGCCATAGATATGGTATATCGCCGTACCCAATCGGATTTGTTTGGTGCGGCTGGCAACGGCGGAGAGCATGACGAAAGGATCCGTGCTGTTTGACTCGCCCTTCCAAAAGGCGCCAAAGCCGACCTGCTCGGCCAACTCGATCAATTCCACCACACCCGTCGCCGGATAGTGCGCCGCGGAATTGATTTCAACGTCGTAAATCATGAAAGCACCTTCTTGGCTCGTAACCTCAATACTGGACGATTCATTGGATTCTTCCACTCAACGTTTGACACGATCAGATTTAAAAATCCGATTGCCTCAATCTGTCCAATCAAAAATCCGAAATCCGAATATCTAAATCCGAAACAAACGGAAACGCCAAAGATCGAAAATTCAAAATCCGAAACGGGCCTGTTTAGAAATTTCCCACTTTTTGATGACTTGTTTCGAATTTGAGTTTAGGATTTGAAACGTTTGTGTTCGTCCGAACGAGCAGGAGAGACGAGCACGTCCTCGCCGTCGTGAGACTCTGCGTACACTAACCACAGGTTGCACTCAAGTCAAATTATTGAGCCGCTTCGATCTTCACCACCTGTTCGGAAAATTTCAGGCGCGGATGCGGCAGCCGCTTGGGCCCATGCACCAGATTGGCAGGTCCAAGCGACAAGACAGCTGATCATGACGGATATAAGGACGCCGAATTTCGCCTGCGCCTGATGGTCCACTGTACGGCCGTGATTCCCGGCGCCTGCTGGTAGCGCGCGCACACTGTTGACGGGAAAATATCGACAAGACGGGCAACATCACGGTGGCGACAAGCAGTGCAGGTTATGCCTCAAGGACGCGCAGAATGCCCGTTTCTTGCAACTGCCGGATTGCCGCATCATCGTGCCCCAACTCCCGAGCCAAAGCCAGGCTATGTTCACCCAGTAAAGGCGCGGGAAAGTTGGGCTGGGCGCCAAAACCGTCATAGCCGACCGGCGGCCCTATGAAACGCATTTTTCCGGCGATCGGATGGTCCACTTCTTCGATCAACTTTAAATGGCTCACCTGCGGATCATTCAATGCTTCGGCGATGTTGTACAACGGCGCCACCGGCACATCGTTGGTTTCAAAGCGCGCCAACCACTCCGCCCGGGTTCGGCTTTTGAATGCCGGCCCTAAAGCTTCTTGCAGGGCTTCGTAGTTTTCTCTGCGGCTTTCGCGCTGCTTAAAGCGCGGATCATCAACGATATCCAACCGCTCAACAGTTTGCAGCAGCGCCAACCAAAATTTTTCCGGCACCGAACAGTGAATGACGAGCGGCAGATCGTCCTTACAGGTAAACGCAAAAGCGTGCGCGTTTTTCACCCGGGCCATGCGATTCGGGACATTACCGGTGCGCAAGTAACCGGCCGCGGTCTCCCCAATAAACGAAAGCGTCGCCTGCAACAGCGATGTCTCGATCCGGCAACCGGCACCGGAGTGGGCGCGGGCCAGCAGAGCGCCCAGGATGCCGTAGCCCGCCGACAGCCCGGTGACATAATCCGAAATCGCCATGCCCATCACCTTCGGATCATCGGAATCGCTGAGCAAGCTCAGCAGTCCACTCATCGCTTGGCCCAAGGTATCGAATCCTGGTTTATCCGCATAAGGACCGCTGCGGCCAAAAGCTGAAATCGAACAATAAACCAGTCTTGGGTTGAGGTCGCGCAAGGTTTCATAGCCCAAGCCGAGGCGCTCCGCCGTTCCCGGCCGAAAGTTCTCCACGAATACATCAGCAGTCTTCAGCAACTCCAGGCAAAGTTCGATTCCCTTGGCGGCCTTCAGATCGAGCACCATGCTTTCTTTGTTGCGGTTGAGATGCGCAAAGTTAAAACTGTAAACCGGGTCGGGAGCGAAATAGCGATAGGGATCTCCCGCAGGCGGCGACTCGATCTTGATGACTCGCGCTCCCAAGCCAGCGAGCAACGCGGTGGCGTATGGGCCCGTGACGAACGTAGCGCATTCAATGACGGTGAGCTTATCGAGTACTTTTACGGCCATGAACTTCTTTCCGCGTCAATTTCGAATCCTATCAGGTTGCAATCAACCAGCCTCGTTAGACAAGCAGGCGGGCGACCGCGCTGGCCAGGATCAAATCGTCCGTCGGGCAAAGCTAACGCGAGTTCCAGCGTGCGAACGTTTTGAACGGCTGGAACGACTTGAAGGGTTTGAACCCTATTGTATCTGCTAGCGCGGCGCCACGAGAATCTCATCGCGCGGGAAATAGTCCATGATCTCCGCGCCGCTCTTCGTGACCACCAACATGTTTTCCAGCCGCGCGCCGCCCACACGGGTCTCGCCTTCGCGCGACTCCACGGCCAAAGTCATCCCTTCTTCAAAAACTTGCGGATGATCCAGTGACCAGAGCCGGTTAATAATCGGAATGTCATAGCCGGTGCTGGTGCCGAGGCCGATGCCGTGTCCAATTTCGCTGGCGAGGATTTCGACCTCACTTCGATAGCCCCACTTGCTGGCGGGCGGAAAATGCTTGGCTGCATCCGCAGTGGTTTTGCCCGGTTTGATTTCGGAGATGACTGCGTCGATGCGGTCGCGCACCTCCTTGTACCAGTCTTGCTCCTTGGCCGTCGGCTTTCTGCCGACGCTAAACGTGCGATAAGTACAGCTGCCGTAGCCCATGTAGGTCGCGCCGCAGTAGGAGCCGTAGACTAAGTCGCCGAACTGAATGACCCGGCTCGTAGCGTGGCAACCGCGGTCAAAGGTCATCGGACCGGTGCGCCAGCCGCCGGGCACCGGTGACTCCAGGCCGATTTCATACCCCGCATTGGATGCCAAGGTC
>DATACQ010000193.1:0-11688 GCA_036258955.1 Binatia bacterium | reverse complement strand
GGTCATTCGCGGCAAGGTGGAAGGTAACGTGAGCGCCAGTGAAAGAGTGGAGCTTGTCGCGCCCGGTCGACTGGTGGGGAACATCAGCGCGCCCCGGCTCACGATTACAGAAGGCGTGGTGTTTGAAGGAGATTGCTCCATGGGGGTGGCGAAGCAGAAAAGTGGAGTCGCGAGTTCACAAGCTGTGAGCACTGACAAAACCGCGCGGGCGCAGCAATCCGATTCCCTCAAATAAGCCGGTTACCGTCATCCCATCCCTAATAGGCCGCGTTCACATGAAACGTGAAGGCGGTTTTCTTTCTATATATAGGGCCGTGGGTTCGTTTACGGGCCCGGAGATTTGGAAGCGGCCGCAACGACTGTATCTACGGAAATAGGCAATGATCTCGCTAGATATCTCTGTTCTCTACCAGATTATTATCTTTGTGCTGCTGTGGTTGATTCTGAGCAGGGTATTGTTCCGCCCGTACTTGGACTTGCTCGATGAACGCGAACGCAGGACCGCGGGAGCCAGGCACGACTCAGGAGAGCTGGAACACGAGGGCGCTCGACTCAAAGCCGAGTATGAGGAGAAAATCGCGCAGGCACGAGCCGCCGGCACGGCGGTTAAAGACGCGATTGTTCAGCAGGGCCGCCAGGAGCGCGAGAGACTCCTTCAACAGGCGCGAGAGGAAGCGGCACTTACGTTGGAAAGCGCCCGGCGCGAAGTGCAAAGGCAACTGGCGCGGGAGCGTGGGCTCTTGGCAACGGAAGTAGCCGAGGTGGCGCGCGACATGGTCGCCAAGATTCTCGGAAGGAGGGTTGGGTGACGTACGATCTTCTATTTGCGGCCCAGGCTTGGGCCTCTTCGGCCGCGGGCGAGCACCATGGTCCTTCCATTCATGAGATCTGGTTTCCCCTCGCAAACTTTCTCATCTACGCTCTCATCATCGCGCGATTTGCTCTGCCAGCCGTGCGAAACTTTCTACAATCCCGGCGTCAGGAGGTGGTAGCAACCCTCGAAGACGCCTCAGCGAAGAAACGACAGGCTGAAGCTTTCGTGAACGAGTACAGAGCTCGTTTGGCCGGTCTCGATAAAGAAGTCGCGGTGCTCTCACTATCCCTGCGTCAGGATGGCGAGCTACTAAAGGGCAAGCTCTTAGAGGAGGCCAAAATCCTGGCCGCAAAAATCAAAGAAGACGCTCGCTTTCTCGCGGACCAGGAATTTAGGGTTGCACGCCAGAAGTTGCTCGAGGAGATGGCTGAACGGGCGGAGGCGGCGGCGCGTGAGTCGGCCCGGCGCAATCTTACGGCCACGGACCACGGCCGGCTCGTCGAAGCCTTCGTGCAGAACATTGGGCAGGCGACATGATCGAAGGCAGATTAGCTCGCAGATATACGAGGGCGCTTTTTCAGCTCGCCCGGGAAGCCGCTCAGGAGGAGGAGGTGGGCCGGGAGATCGCGCAATTTTACTCGTCCTATATCAGTTCCGAATTGCAGCGTATTTTGACCAACCCCGCATTTGCCATAGACAGCCGCAAGCGAATTCTCATTCAGATCGCCAACGCCCAGGGCGGTTCCGTCCTGACGACGCATTTTCTGTCTATGCTCTTGGAACGCGACAGGCTTGGCCACTTACCTGGCATCGTGAGCAGCTACCAACGGCTTCTAAACGAGTCCAAGGGCCGAGTCGAAGCCAAGGTGGTGTCCGCAATCCCTCTTGAGCCGGCACATTTAGAGCGGCTTCTCGGAACTTTAAGAGGAATTTCCGGGAAAGAAGTCGTCTTGCAGCAAGAGACCGATCCGGGTCTCCTCGGCGGCCTGCGGGTGGAGTTGGAAGGCAAGATCTACGACGGCACAGTCAGCACTCAATTGGAAAAAATGAGGCAGCGCATCGCGCGCGGTTATTAAGGAGCTATCGATGGAAATTGGCACAGCGGAAATCAGCCGGATTATCAAGGAACAGATCCGCGATTATGAAAAGGCCGTGGAGATTCAGGAAGTCGGCACCGTTCTCTCCACGGGAGACGGCATAGCGCGCATTTATGGATTGGACAAGGTCGCCGCCGGCGAGCTGCTGGAATTCCCGCATAACATTTACGGCATCGCACTGAACCTGGAGGAAGATAACGTCGGCTCGGCTTTGTTCGGCGAAACCCACATGATCAAAGAGGGCGACACGGTCAAACGCACTGGCCGTATAGCCGAGGTGCCGGTAGGCAAAGAACTGATCGGCCGGGTCGTGGATGCTTTGGGCCAGCCCATAGACGGCCGCGGGCCCATCGACGCGAGCGAGCGCCGGCGCATCGAAATCAAAGCTCCCGGAATTGTCGCGCGCCAGCCGGTCAAAGAACCGCTCCAGACCGGAGTGAAAGCGATTGATGGCATGATTCCCATCGGCCGCGGCCAGCGCGAGCTGATCATCGGTGATCGCCAAACCGGCAAAACCGCCGTCGCCTTGGATACGATTATCAACCAAAAGGGCGGCAACGTTATCTGTATCTACGTCGCCATCGGTCAGAAACGTTCGACGGTTGCGCAGGTAGTCGATAAGCTCCGGGAGTACGGAGCCATGGATTATTCGATTGTCGTGGCCGCGACCGCTTCCGACGCGGCGCCGTTACAGTACATTGCGCCATACACCGGCTGCACTATGGGCGAGCAATTCCGCGATAACGGCGGGCACGCGCTGGTCATTTATGATGATCTCTCGAAGCATGCCGTGGCGTATCGTCAATTATCCTTGTTGCTACGCCGGCCGCCCGGCCGCGAAGCTTACCCTGGTGATGTTTTCTATCTCCATTCACGCTTGCTTGAGCGCGCCGCCAAAATGAGTGATGCGCGCGGCGGCGGCTCGCTGACTGCGCTGCCGATCATCGAAACGCAAGCGGGCGACGTTTCGGCGTACATTCCTACGAATGTCATTTCGATCACTGACGGTCAGATCTTTTTGGAAAGCGATCTTTTTTATTCGGGAGTGCGGCCCGCCATCAACGTCGGAATCTCAGTATCCCGGGTCGGGGGCAACGCCCAGATCAAAGCGATGAAACAGGTAGCCGGCACGTTGCGTCTGGAACTCGCTCAGTACCGTGAAATGGCAGCGTTCGCGCAGTTCGGTTCCGACTTGGACGCGGCCACCCAGCGCCAGCTGAATCGCGGCGCACGGCTGGTGGAATTGCTCAAGCAAGGACAGTATCAGCCGTTGTCGGTCGAAAAGCAGGTTCTGATTATTTACGCGGGAACCAACGGCTTCGTCGATGATTTGCCGCTCGCCGCACTCAAGACATACGAACAAGAGCTTTATGCCTTCGTCGAGTTGAAGCATCCGGGACTCTTTTCGGACATTCTCAAGAAGCGCGAACTCGACGCCGAACTGCGCGGGACGATCAACAAGGTGCTGGAAGAGTTCAAAACGCTTTTCAAACCTTAGTTTCGAGTTTCGGGTTCCGTGTTTCGGGTTAACTCGAAACCCAAAACGCGAAACCCGAAACAGTAACAACCAATGGCGACGCTCAAGGCGATTAGAAAGCGGATCAGCTCGGTCCGCAACACGCAGCAAATCACCAAGGCCATGAAGATGGTCGCGGCGGCCAAGCTGCGCCGCGCGCAAGAGGCAGCCGTGGCGGCGCGCCCCTATGCGGAGAAGATGAGCGAACTGCTGCGTAACGTCGCTACGCGGGTTTCCGGTGAGGCGCATCCGTTACTGCTCGCGCGCGAAGAAAGAAAAGTTGACCTGGTGCTTTTTACCTCGGATCGCGGTCTTTGCGGCGGTTACAATGCGAACTTAATCCGCGCCGCGGAAGGCTTTGTTCGCGGGCACGCGGGCGCTACGGTGATTGAACTGATTTTAGTCGGGCGCAAAGGCGGCGATTATTTCCGCCGGCGCCGCGCGACCATCGCCGAACGCTACACGGACATTCTCTATCAAGCGCCGGACGAGTTGGCGGCCGAGATCGCGCAAAAGTTGATCGGCCGTTTCACAAGTGGCCAAAGCGATGCCGTTTACATCTTGTATAGCCGTTTCCGTTCGGCTTTGTCCCAGGTTCCCACGTTGGAAAAACTCTTGCCGGTTGCTTTAACCGAGAGCAGCGAAATCGAGGCGCAACAGGAGACGGAATATCTCTACGAGCCGGGTGTGCAACAACTCCTGGCAAGCCTTCTACCACGCGTGACTGGCGTAGCCGTGCAGCGCGCATTGTTGGAAGCCACGGCCAGCGAACATGGCGCGCGTATGACGGCGATGGAATCTGCCAGCGGCAACGCCGCTAAGATGATTGGCTCCCTGACACTGCAAATGAACCGCGCGCGGCAGGCGTCGATCACGCGGGAGTTGATGGAAATTGTCGGCACGGCGGAAGCTTTGAAATGATATCATCGTGACTCATGGTCGTGTTCGTAAAGATCAGGATAGATCGGCAGTCCGAACACGGCCGGCGAGCACGAGCAAGATTTTGGAGGTTTTGACTCAATGAACATGGGTAAACTGACCCAAGTGCTGGGCGCAGTGGTGGACGTCGAATTTTCCGACGGCGGACTGCCGCCCATCTACAACGCGCTTAAATGCACCAATCCTGCGATCAGCGATCAGCCGTGGAACTTGGTTTTGGAAGTAGCGCAGCACCTGGGCGAAAATACGGTCCGTTGCGTCGCCATGGACACCACCGAAGGTCTGGTCCGCGGTATAGAAGCGATGGATACCGGCGCGGGCATTACGGTCCCAGTAGGGGAGGAGACTCTGAGCCGGGTGCTGAACGTTATCGGCGAGCCGGTGGATGAGAGGGGACCCGTAAACGCCAAGAAAACTTATCCCATTCACCGCCCGACTCCGGAATTTGTCGATCAGGAAACGAAGATTCAGGCGTTTGAAACCGGCATCAAAGTCGTCGATCTACTGGCGCCGTATGCGCGCGGTGGGAAAATCGGCTTGTTCGGCGGCGCCGGCGTCGGTAAAACCGTCATTTTGATGGAGCTGATCAACAATGTGGCCATGAAGCACGGCGGTTATTCGGTTTTCGGAGGCGTCGGCGAACGGACCCGCGAAGGAAACGATCTCTGGCTCGAAATGAAAGAATCCGGGGTTATCAACAAAGCTTCCCTCGTGTACGGGCAAATGAACGAACCGCCCGGGGCCCGCGCGCGAGTTGCCTTGACGGCCCTGACTCTTGCGGAGTACTTCCGCGACGACGAAGGCCGCGACGTGTTGCTCTTTCTTGACAACATTTTTCGTTTCACGCAGGCGAACGCGGAGGTCTCGACCCTGCTCGGGCGTATGCCCTCAGCGGTCGGATATCAGCCCACTCTTGCCACGGACCTGGGGGAACTTCAGGAGCGCATTACCACAACCAAAAAAGGCTCCATTACCTCGGTGCAAGCGATCTACGTTCCCGCCGACGATTTGACGGACCCAGCGCCGGCCACAACCTTTGCGCATCTGGATGCGACCACTGTTTTGTCGCGCCAGATCGCGGAGCTGGGCATCTATCCGGCGGTGGATCCCTTGGATTCTACTTCCCGTATTCTCGACCCGTTGGTGGTTGGGCAGGGGCACTATGACACCGCACGCTCCGTGCAGCTGATTTTGCAGCGCTATAAAGATCTGCAAGATATCATTGCGATTCTTGGGATGGACGAGCTCTCCGAAGACGACAAGCTCACTGTCGCCCGTGCGCGCAAGATTCAACGATTTCTATCGCAGCCCTTTCATGTCGCCGAAGCTTTTACCGGCTCACCGGGAGTTTACGTCGAACTGAAGGACACGATTCGCGGCTTCAAGGAAGTTGTCGACGGCAAGCATGACGACATTCCGGAGCAGGCTTTTTACATGGTCGGTACCATCGAACAAGTCTTGGAGAAGGCCCAGAAGATGGCGGCCTCCTAAGACAGGCGAGAGGCGCGAGGCATGAGGCTTGAGTAAGAGTTCTTACTCGCGCCTCACGCCTTCCGCCTCATGCCTGCAATTGCGATGGCTGACAAGATCAGACTCAGAGTTGTGACCCCGACCCGGCTAGTTCTCGACGAGGAGGTCGATGAAGTGACGGCCCCGGGCGAGTTGGGGGAGTTCGGGGTGTTGCCCAATCACATTGCCTTTCTGTCTACTTTAGTCCCTGGAGAGTTGAGCTACAAGCAAGGTGGTGACAGGGTAGTTTTGGCGATCAGCGGCGGCTATGCCGAAGTTCTCGATAATGTGATGACCGTGCTCGCCCCTGCAGCAGAGTTCGGGTGGGAAATTGATCTGCCCCGGGCGCAGCGCGCCAGGGAGCGCGCCGAGAAGCAGCTGGCGGAAGTCAATCTGGACGAAAGCGACTGGACCGCGGCTGTGACCGCTATGAAGCTGGCCCAAGTGCGCATCCAGGTTGCCAGTAGAGAGGTAAGAAGATAAGAGTAAAGACATAGTGGTAAGGAGGAAGTTTTATGGCCGAAGCAGCCAAACAGGAACCTGTCATTACTATGTGGAGCAAGGAGTTCACCTATGATCGCTGGATGAAATCACAGGGCATCCCTATCCACACCGGCTATTACATCGAGGATCTGCGCACCGTCGAGCTGGAATGGTGGGAAGAGAGAGGTTGCAAGGCGGCCTTCATTCAGCTGCTCGGCCAGGAAGGAGTCAGCGCTTCCCGGGTTACCGAAGTTCCTCCCGGTAAGTCCTTGCCCCCGCTAAAGTTCCTTCTGGATGAAATCGTATACGTGCTTTCCGGGCGCGGCGTAACGACGGTTTGGGCCGGCGAGGGCAAAGCCAAGAAGAATTTTGAATGGCAAGAGCATTCGATGTTCCTCGTGCCGCGCAATCATTGGCATGTCTTCAGTAACATGCAGGGCGATAAACCTGTGAAACTATTCCATTACAGCTATATGCCCATGGCTATGTCGGCGCTGCCTGATCCCGACCTGTACTTCAACAATCCGTACGAGCCAAAGATCAGCGCCGCCGACGCGGGCGACTTCTACTCGGAAGCCAAGATGGTGCAAGCGAAGGACGCTGACGAAGGCTTGGGCATGCGCGCGTTCTGGTACGGCAATTTTTTCCCCGACATGCGGGCCTGGAACAAGCTGGACGCCAATGAGCGGCGCGGCGCCGGCGGCAAGAGCGTTTTCATGCAGTTCCCGAATTCGGAATTAACTGCCCATATGTCGGTCTTTGCGCCGAAAACCTACAAGAAAGCGCATCGCCACGGACCCGGCCGCGCGATTATCATCCCCGCCGGGGAAGGCTATTCGATTATGTGGGAAGAAGGTAAAGAAAAGATCGTTTGTCCATGGCATGAGTGCTCCATGGTCACGCCGCCCAACAAGTGGTTTCACCAACATTTCAATGCGGGCGGCGACATGGCGCGCTACCTGGCGCTCCACCCGCCGATGCAGTTCCACGGGCATGCCGAAAAAATCGAGGATAGGGCGAAGGATCAGATCGAATATCCGGACGAGGATCCGTTTATTCGCCAGAAGTTTGAAGAGGAACTGGGCAAGCGCGGCATCAAGAGCATCATGCCCGCGGAGTGCTATACCAACCGCGACTATGAATGGTCCAAGGCAATGGGAAAACAATAGGCCGGTTGAAAGCGCCAAGCGGTTGGTTTTGGAATCCCCGCACTCCCGTGCGGGGATTCTTTTTATGAAGACGAGCGCACATTGCGTGCGCCGTTCCAAGTTCAACGTTCAAGGTTCAAAATCGGGAAAGGGGAACGCAAGTCGTAAGGATCCGAATACCTTGAACATTGAACCTTGAACTTTGAACGATAGGAGAGGTCGTTGAGAACGTGGGACGTGGGCGCGAGCACGCGACACGATCTCAGATTTTGCTAAAGAAGGATCGAGGTATGGCAATGCACGATGACATTTACGATCACGACCATCCGGATAACTTCATCATTGGGGCGGACGAGATCGTCACGGAGATTGAAGGTCTCGAGATGTTTTCGCTCAAGAGTGTGGGCATCGATATCGGATCGTCGACGTCGCATCTCATCTTTTCTTTGATCACGCTCAGACGAGAAGGCGCCTCGCTCTCGGGCAAATTCAAAGTCACAAATCGGGAAGTGCTCTACCGCTCGCCGATTATGCTGACGCCGTATTTATCCGCGACAAAAATCGACACGGACCAGGTTAACGCGTTCATCCACAAGGCGTACCAGGAAGCAGGCTTGACTCCCGACGATGTCGATACCGGCGCGGTGATTATTACGGGCGAGGCGCTCAAGAAAGAAAACGCCCAGCCTATCGTTGAGAATTTCGCCAAATACTCGGGCAAGTTCATTTGCGCGGCCGCCGGTCACAATCACGAGGCGTTGCTTGCCGCGTACGGCTGCGGGGCGGTCGATTTGTCCAAAGCCGAACACAAAACCGTGCTCAACGTCGATATGGGCGGCGGCACGACGAAGTTCTCCCTCGTGGAAGATGGCGCGGTGTCGCAGACGGCCTCGATCAACATCGGCGCGCGCCTAATCGCGTTCGATGAAAACGACCGCATCACGCGCATTGAAGATGCCGGGCGAACCATGATGAAGGAGCTGGGCTACCACGTCGAGCTAGGGCAGACGATCTCCGACAAAATGAAAGAAGATTTCGGCGCCTATATGGCACGGATTCTTTTCGAAATCATCGAGAAAGGCCCGCACTCGGCGATGGCCCGATCGTTGATGGTTACGCCGCCGTTCGCCCATTACCGCGGCTTCGACCAGATCGAGCATATTGTCTTCTCCGGCGGCGTTTCCGAGCACGTGTACGACCGCGATCCTCAGGCTTATGGCGACATCGGCCCCGTGCTGGGCCGCAACATGCGTGACTACTTGAAACGACTGCCGGCGGGTGTCCTGCGCGAGCCCGTCGAAGGAATTCGCGCGACAGTCATCGGCGCAGGTGAATACACCATCCAGGCCAGTGGCAATACCAGTTACGTCTCCAACGAAAAGGCATTACCGGTGCACGGCCTCAAGGTCATTCAAGCAGCAATTCGCGATGGCGAAAATGTTCATGACGCTCTCAAGCAGTCGCTCAGGAAGTTTGATCTGGAACGTTTTACCTCCGGACTCGCTTTGTCGTTGAACGTCAACGGTGTCCCTGATTACCAGTCGGTAAAACGTATTGCCGAAGGGGTCTCGCAAATTCTCAAAGAGGCAGACGACAACAAATGCCCCCTCTATCTCACCCTCGATCTGGATATCGCTAAGTCGCTCGGCGGCATGCTCAAAGATGAGTTCAAAGTCGCCCGTGACATCATTGCGGTGGACGGTATCGAAGTCGGGGACTTGGATTACATCGATATCGGCGAGTGCCTGGGGATTACTGAAGTAATCCCGGTTACGGTCAAGTCACTGATGTTTCCGACGATTCACAGCGACTAGTATCGTGCCCCTAAATAACTTTACACGCGCTCTTGGTAAAATTTTGAGTGAAAACAACGGGCTAAAAACGAATATTGTGCATAGCTAGTTCTGGGACAGCACACTAGGCCGCCTAAGCACCGCGACTGCTCACGAAAATTCAGTGATTCTTAGACACCTCATCTCGCGTAGCTTCTCGAACGCGACCGCCCGTTCCAGCCGTTCAAAGTGTTTCACACGTTCCACCCGTTTGGAACGATTGTAACCACTTGAACGTTTGGACCTGATGCCCAATGGCCGAGTACTATGCTTTGCAGGCCGCCCTTTTTTTCTCCTTAACTCACATCCTTGTGCGGCGTGGCCTGGTTCGTTCCAATGCGCTTACGAGCTCTTTAATTTCTCTCGGCACTAGCGCGGCGCTTTACTGGATCTGGGTGATTCTGTTTGTTCCCCTTTCGGGACTGTGGACGCCCGCGATCGGGTATTTTGTAGCCGGCGGTTTTTTCGCCCCCGCCCTGGGACAGACATTGGGCTACATGGGGATGGAGCGAATCGGCGTTGCCCGTTCAATGCCGATCGTGAACACCTCGCCGATTTTCTCATCGTTTTTTGCGGCTACTTTCTTGGGCGAAGTGTGGCTCTTGCAAAACATCCTTGGCACGGGCCTGGTGGTTCTCGGCGTCGTCATACTTTCCTTGAGCAAACCGGCTGAAGGGCAGTGGAACAAGAGAGATGCCCTTTATCCGATCCTCGGTGCTCTGGCCTTCGGCATCTCGACCAACCTGAGGAAAAGCGGCCTGATGATGGTGCAGGTGCCGGTTTTAGCAGCCGCAGTTACCCTCGGCTCGGCATTTCTGGTCGTGCTGGGCATTATCTATTTCCGTGGCGGCCGCTCAGCCCTCGCCTTCGATCGGCAAAGCGCCAGCTGGCTGTTTGGTGCGGCGCTCCTCAATACGGCCGCGATTCTGTCCTTTTTTTCAGCGTTAAACCTCGGGCAGATCGTTCGCGTGGAACCTCTGGTTGCATGCAATCCGTTGTTGACTCTTCTCTTCGCAGGTATTTTTCTGCGCCATCTGGAGAAGCTTAGCGCCCGGGTGGTCCTTGGCGCTCTGATTACCGTGAGCGGGACCGTGCTGGTGTTAACGACGTAGAAAGCAGCCGTGGACGTATACTTCTCGTTTCAAGCCGCGCTGTGTTTTTCCATAGCGCATATTTTGATCAAGCGCGGGCTGGTGGATTCAAATGCCATGACCGGTTCCTTCATCTCGCTGTCCATGAGTGCTGTAACACTATGGGCTCTGGTCCCGTTGGTTGCGTCCTTCTCGGGTTTATGGAACCCCGCGCTGCTAATCTTTATTGTTGCCGGCATTCTGGCGCCGGGTGTCGGGCGGACTCTGAGCTATGTCGGCATCGAAAAGATCGGTGTCGCGCGCTCGGTACCCATCGCGAATTCATCGCCGATTTTCGCATCGATTTTCGCAGTCGTGTTTCTCGCAGAAGCATGGGTCTTGCAGAACATGGTTGGGACGCTCTTGGTGATCTCCGGAGTTGTGATTCTGTCGCTCGCGCGACCAGCCACAGGGGAATGGCGCAAGCTGGATATTCTTTATCCCTTCGTTGGCGCAATGGCATTCGGTGGTTCGGCAATCCTGCGCAAGGCGGGTTTGGATTTCGTCGATAGCCCCGTTTTGGCGGCGGCCGTCACTGCGGGCGCTGCAGCGGTATTTTCATTTACATTGCTGCAGATTCGTGGCGGTAGGGAAGCTTTCAAGCTCACGCGCAGGAGCGCCGGTTGGCTATTTACTGCCGGCCTCATCAATACGGCAGCCATGCTATCCGTTTTTTACGCCCTCAGCTATGGCAAAGTAGTGATCGTCGAGCCGCTGGTGAGCTCCAACCCCGTGCTGACGTTGCTGCTGACCGCAATATTTTTGCGCGACGTGGAGGTCTTGACGGGGCGCGTAATCACGGGTGGGCTTTTGACGGTTGTCGGAACGGTCCTGGTGGTGACGGCGAGATAATTAGCCGGGTTATTCACGAGATCCCTCGAGGTGCGAGGATGGCAGACTTGAGTCACTCGAGGAAGTTGATATGAGATGGGAAAAAAAGTCGGAGGATACGCCATGTTGAAAGCCGATCGGAAAATGTGGAGTAAAGTTTACACGTACGACGAATGGATGGAAGCCCAGGCGGTTCCGATCTATCGCGGCTACTACATCGAGGATCTGCGGACACTAGAGCTCGGTTGGTGGGAGGCCCGGCAGTGTCATGCGGCATTCATTCAGCTCGTTGGACAGGAAGGGGTGACTTCGGCCCGGGTGACGGAAATCGCGCCCGGAGAGACGTTGCCGCCGCTCAAATTTGCGCTCGACGAAATCGTTTACGTGGC
>DATACQ010000192.1:0-2638 GCA_036258955.1 Binatia bacterium | reverse complement strand
GGTCGGGCGATAAATTCGTTGCTATTGGCGCCTCTACTGGAGGCACGGAGGCTTTACGGGTCGTCCTTGAGGCGATGCCCGCGGATGCGCCCGCCATGGTGATCGTGCAGCACATGCCCGAGGGCTTTACTAAGGCTTTTGCGGCACGGCTCGATGCAAGCTGTGCGATCAAAGTCAAAGAAGCGAGCCAGGGTGACTTGCTGACTCGAGGCTGCGCGCTGATCGCGCCCGGTAATCGCCATATGTTGGTTCGTCGCGGCGCCACGTACTATGTCGAAATCGCCGATGGCCCACTCGTTTCGCGCCACAGACCGAGTGTCGATGTGCTCTTTCGTTCCGTGGCTCAGGTAGCGGGTACCAATGCTCTGGGAATTATCATGACCGGCATGGGCGATGATGGCGCAGAGGGTCTATTGAAGATGAAAGAGGCTGGAGCGTTCACTATGGCTCAGGACGAGGAAAGTTGTGTCGTGTTTGGCATGCCGAAAGAGGCCATGGAGCGTGGTGCGGTGTGCATGACCGGTGGTTTGCAGGATATTTCCGCCGCGATACAGCACGAGGGCAACCGAGGTGGGGTTGGATTCAGGCGAATTTAGGGTGTCGACCTACCCAAAATGCCAGCGATGCCACGGGATGCAAATCTTTCCAAGCATCTTCCATCCTTGGCCGGACTAAACAAACAATGACCAGAGCCGATAGTTTTCATGAGCAAAACTCGGGATCTCCGCTATGCGGAAGGAGAACGTCACGTGAGTGAAACAGTCAAAATTATGGCCGTGGACGATTCAAAAACGATGCTGGCCGTAATAGCGGCACACTTGAAGGGCAGCAAGTTCGAGGTCGTAGCGACTGCATTGAGTGGCCAGGAAGCGCTCGAGAAGTACCGGCAACATAAACCCGCAGTGGTGCTTTTGGATATGGTGATGCCGGAGATGACCGGCAGCGAGACGCTGCAACGATTGCTTGAGGCGGACAACGATCTCTGCGTGGTGATGGTTAGCTCGATGGGAACGGAAGAGACGGTACAGGACTGCCTAAAAAAGGGCGCGAAAAGCTTTCTGCAAAAACCGCTGATGAAAGATGCCATGTTGGCAACGCTCAACAATGTCTGTCAGGAAGCCGGGGTGGTGTTATGAGCTCGAGATTCTTCGGTCAGTACCTTTTGGAAAAAGGGCGAATCACTTCACAACAACTGGCGACAGCCTTAGACAGCCAGAAAGCCGTAACCGCGCCCATCGGAATTCTTGCGCTCGAAAAGAACTGGCTCACGGCGGAGCAAATCAAACATATTCTCGATCTGCAAAAGAAAACCAACTACCGTTTCGGCGAGCTTGCTGTGAGATCAGGATTTCTTACGCAACCTCAAGTCGATGAACTATTGAGAGACCAAGACCTCAGTCACCGAGTCTTGCTCGGCGAGGTGCTCGTCGCGAAAGGCTATTTGTCGCTCGAAGCGTTGGAAAAAGAATTCAAAGAATACGATAAAGAGGAGGAAAGACTTTCATACGAGTTGGCCGCCGCCTTCGAGAGAGTGCGCAACAAAGACCTGGTAAAGACATTTACCGATCTGATGATGATCATGTTTACGCGTTTCGCAAAGCAAGAGCTGAAGATCGAGCAATGCGAGATCGGTAAGGAAAAGGTCCGGCTCTTCCGCTGGGTCTTCTCCCAAAAAGTCGCTGGCCAGAACGTAGAGTTTAATTGCCTCCTTTCCGTCCCACCTAAAGTCATGTTGCATATGGCTTCCACTATGCTGGATGAAACCGTCAGTGCGCCCGACGAACTTGCTCTCGACGCGAGTAAGGAATTCGTCAACATTGCCAATGGTAACGCTTGTGCTCGGCTCTCGACCAACGGTTTAGATTTTAAAATGGAGCCGCCTGAAGTGTATGAGACGACATCAAAGCCTTATATGTTTCAAGCGAAAGACGTCGTATGTGTTCACCTTGCTTCGCCCGACGCCAAATTGGACGTCGCGTTTGAGTTTTGACTTCGTGTCCCAGGCGCAATCAACTGCTGCTCAGAAAGCGACGCCGTCCCGCCTGAACTCGACAAACTAGCCGTGACGCTTCTTTAACCGGCGAAAAGTTCACTCTGTCGCGTGCGCTAGCGCGCTGACCTCCAGAGGGAAGCTCCCGTAGACGGATTGCCGAGCGGACTCAAAGACCTAACGTCAACGGTCTTTGGCACTCTGGCCGGCTTATCCATGGCACTAACCTTGCTCTGGCTGGTGCCGGCGAAGCTATGACGGGGTAACCCGTACTCAAAAGGGCTGTATTGACGAATCGTCGTCATTGCTTTGACGGCACAGAAAGGTCGCGGCTTAGCGGAAACAAGATGGCCCAAGTTCTCAGTCAGGCTGAAATAGATGCGCTCTTGAGCGGTGTCTCTAACCAGGAGGTTCCCAGCGGGGGCGAGTTGCCGGAAACATTAGAGCGGCTTCAGAAACACGGGCAAGCGGGAGGTGTGAACGAGCCCAAGCCGTACGACTTCACCCGTAGCGAAATTTCCACTCGTGGCCGCTTGCCCGGCCTGGAGGTTATTTTCAACGATTTTGCCCGGCGGCTGCAAAGCATGTTTGCCAGCGAACTGGGGAAGTCCGTGGACGCAAGCTATGAGGGCATGGAAGTCGTTACTT
>DATACQ010000191.1:0-3623 GCA_036258955.1 Binatia bacterium | reverse complement strand
TTTTTTCATGGCACCGGGCACGGTCTCGGACTGGATATCCACGAAGCGCCCCGCATCGCGCCGGTGGACGCCACCTTGAAAGCGGGTCACGTAGTAACGGTGGAGCCTGGGCTTTACTATCTCGGCGTGGGCGGCGTTCGCTTGGAGGACGTGGTCCTCGTTCAGGCCAACGGAAATCGCAATCTGACCGAGTGCCCCCAATTTCTTGAAATTTAGTCGTCACGGGAGTCCGGCACGGCATGAACGGCGATAAGGATAAAACCGACGCGCTGATCGCCGGCCTGGAGCACCCGCATAAGCCCAAAATTCGCGCGGCGGTCGATGCGCTGATCACGTCGGCGCTCGACGATCGCGATTTAAGGGCTGCTTTAGAGCAGTCGCTTGGCACTGCGGGACATAAAAACCCCTGGGCCTTTGCGTACGTCCTAGGTCATTTGCCGCAACCTTCCGGAGCGACCATCCAGGCGTTAATCGCGGCCCTTGATCATAATGAACCGGATATCCGATGGGCCGTCGCCCTGCTGCTTATGCGTTTGGCGGACGCCGAAAGCTCTGTCATCAACTCACTCGTGGAGCTTTCGGGCAGCGGCACGGCCAACCAAAAGCGCATGGCTCTCTATTGTCTAAGAGACCTCCAGTTGCAAGATGCGGCTATTTTGGAGGCGCTCTTGGCGGCGAGCAGAGATAGTGAACCGACCGTTAGGGTTGCGGCGGTGACAAGCCTCAAGACGAGAGATGGCGCAGGCGCCGGAGTGCGAAACCGGCTCCTAGAGCTATTTTTAACGGATCAGGATGTGAGAGTATGTAACGCCGCTGCCATCACGCTGGCCCAGTTGGGATCGCCGAGCAAGAGCTTTGTCAGAGCGCTGCGCGCCGCCGCGGCAGAAAGCGACAACGCTAGACTAAAAAAAGCCGCGTTGGCGGCGCTTTCGTTATTAGAAATTGAAAGGCCCGCTTCAAGCGACGGCTAACGCAGCCGTTGAAGCGGGCCTCCTAGGTGGACTGAGGGGGAATCCTAAGCTCCAGGCTCGAATCCCCGTCATCGATTCCGCCTAGACCCTAAGTCTCAGCCACCTCGCAGTCAGTACATAAATCAATCATGTCTGGACCACCTCCTTTCCCTGCTGAAAGTCAGTGTACGGAAGTGGTTTTCAACTGTCAATATTTAAAATCTCCTTCGAGAAAAATTTTGCCGACCGCGCTGGGAAAAACCGAGGCTCGGCTCATGATCGGGCATGAATAAATCTCCCGCTCTAAAGATCAATCCGTGCAGGGTAGTTCGGATTCGTTGATTTCGACCCAACTTGCGCGGCTGCTCCAGTGGCCGTGAGCCGACGGTTTTCCTGGTGGCACATCATCCAGAGTTCCAGCGGGGACGATGACACGCTCACGGTCACGCGAGGCATGCGGAACGGGGCAATTGCATTTGCCGCAGACCTGCCGCGCGAAACTCTTGGCTTCCGGCAGATCGAAGCGTCTGACCAATTCCTCACCTTGAATCCAGCGAAATTGCTGGATCGGCACCGCCATATTTGTTGCTCTAACGCCTCCTGTGGCCTTGCGGCAGCGCGAGCAGTAACAGTGAGTAAAGCGCAGAAACGGCGTGGTCACCTCATAGCGCACGGATTTGCACAGGCAGCTTCCTTTGAGGCTCTCTTCAGCCATAATCCCTCCTTCACTGATCTTTCGAGGCGGAAGTCTATTGACATTCGCTGGCGTTGGCAAGCCGATTTGGGGCAAGCGAAGATTTGCCGTTGACAGGCGATGCACGGCTCTCCTAAATTTGAAGCGACAAACAATCGGAGGCGAAAATCATGGCAGACCCGGTGCTCAGAAAAAAGGATGGGGATGTTACAACGATTACTTTGAACCGGCCCGAATCCGGTAACCGCCAGACTGACGAGACTTGGGCGCAAGTCACACAAATGCTAAATAGCGCCGCCGCGGATTCGCGCGTTATCGTGTTCAAGGGTGCGGGCGACGACTTCTGTCTCGGCCGCGAATCTATGGGCCAGCCGCCGCCGACGCCGGGGCCCGAAGCCTATACGGTGCGGGACCGCAGCGACATTATTTTCAACCTCTACGGCGCGTTTCGCAGCGCCAGAGCGCCGATCCTCGGTATCGTGCAGGGACGAGCGGTGGGTCTTGGCTGTGCGCTCGCCGCGCTGTGCGACATCACGCTTGCCGGCGAAAAGGCGCGCTTTCAATTTCCCGAAACGGCGCATCGCATCATGCCCACTATCGCGTTTTCCGCACTCGTCGATCGCGTGCCGCGCAAAGCTGCAACTTACATGATCTACTCAACGGCGGAAATCGACGCGCACAAAGCGCTGACGTTCGGACTCGTCAGCAATGTCGTGCCGGCACAAGAGTTAGACAGTAACCTGAATGCGCTGCTCGAACACTTCAAGAAAATGCCGCTGCCCGCGGTTTTCGCTGTGAAGGAATACGCACGCAGCGCTTTCGAGATCGGCGCGCAAGCCGCCACCGATCTCGCGCGCAACCTACACGCGACTGTCAATAGTTTTTCGGGAATGCGATCTTAGCCTTCGGCTCGCGAGACAAACTCCGCGAAGCGCGCCCGTTAGCATCCTTTCCATCCCGCCCCACATCTAAGTTGCAGCACGTGGATCGGAGCGCCGCTGTACGCCGCACTCCGTGCCAGCAGTCATATCGGAATCCATTTAAGAGGAGGGTTCTATCATGAGAAAGCGCAATATCATCATTGGCGCCGGCGCGGTGGCTTTGGCGGTTGCATGGTACGCGTTTCGGCCGGAGCTGTTGTTTATCAACAAGACAGTCAACGAGGAGTTTCCCGGCGGAGCCGCCATGGCTTCCATCGACAAAGGGCCCATGGCGCTCACCCAGGGAAGCTTCAAAAGCTTGGCGCATGAAACCAAAGGGTCGGCATCGATTTATCAGCTGGCCGACGGCAAGCGGACCCTGCGTTTGACCGATTTCGAAACTTCCAACGGCCCCGACGTCCACGTCTACCTGACCGCCGCCGAAGTCGAAAAAGGCAACGACTCAATCAAGCAGGCCGGATTCATCGATCTGGGATCCATGAAAGGGAACAAGGGCGACCAGAATTACGATATTCCGGGCGATGTCGATCTCAGGAAATTCAGTAATGTCACGATCTGGTGCGCACGCTTCGGGGTCAACTTTGGCCAAGCCGCGCTCGGCGCGACGGCGTCGATGCCGTCGATGCCTATGAAGGTGGCCCACGGAAACTTTCGCGGCATTGCCCATGAAACTAAAGGCACCGCGTCAATCTATCAACTGCCGGAAGGCAAGAAGGTGCTGCGCTTCAGCGGCTTTACGACTTCCAATGGTCCCGATGTGCAGGTTTATCTCGTCGCCGCGCTCGACGCACCGGACAATGAGAGCGTCACCAAGGCTGGCTTTATCAGGATCGCAGACCTGAAAGGCAACATGGGGGATCAAAATTATGATCTTCCGGAAGGAATTGACCTGAGCAAGTACCGCGCGGTGACGATCTGGTGCCGCCGCTTTGGCGTCAACTTCGGCACCGCGCCGTTGGCGGCAACGCAAAGCTGATTGCCTGGATCCGAGGGCGGCCCTGGACCCGCCCTGTTTTTTTCTAAGATGGGCGAGATGCC
>DATACQ010000190.1:0-3496 GCA_036258955.1 Binatia bacterium | reverse complement strand
CCTCTTTGAGTTTCTCAATCCCGGCATGCTCGGCAGCGCTTCCCTTTTTGGCAGCGCGGGGCGCAATCCGGACCCGACGACACGGCAAATCCTAAGCAGAGCGTTGCGCCCATTTATCCTGCGCCGCACCAAAAAGGAAGTCGCGCGCGAGCTGCCGGAAAAAACCGAGCAGACGATTTACTGCGATTTAGAGCCGCGCGAAAAAAAGCTTTACGACAAGCTCAGGGATTATTATCGCGCCCGGCTGCTAAAGAATGGTGACGCGGAGAGCATGAGCAGACTAAAGTTTCAGGCGCTTGAAGCTCTGCTGCGCTTGCGCCAAGCCGCGTGCCATCCTGGATTGATCGATAAGAAAAAGACGGCTGAGCCAAGCGCTAAGGTTGATACCCTGATTGCGCAACTCGAGCAGGTCATCGATGAAGGGCATAAAGCTCTCGTGTTTTCCCAATTCACCAGCTTACTGGCGATTGTGCGCCAGCGGCTTGACCGTGCGGGAATTGCTTACGCCTACCTCGATGGCCGCACGCGGGACCGCCAAGCGAGGGTGGAAGCATTTCAAGACCAACCTGACCTTAAGCTTTTCTTAATCAGCCTTAAAGCCGGCGGTCTAGGGCTCAATCTGCACGCTGCCGAATACGTGTATCTGCTCGACCCGTGGTGGAACCCGGCTGTGGAGGCGCAAGCCATCGACCGCGCGCACCGCATTGGCCAAACCCGGCAAGTGTTTGCTTACCGTCTGATCGCACGCGATACGGTGGAGGAGAAAGTCCTTGAGCTGCAGCGCACGAAAAGGGACCTTGCCGATGCCATCGTAACCGGTAACAATAGTCTCATCCAGAACCTCACCCGGGAGGATCTGCAGCTATTGCTCTCCTGAGCAGCGATTAACCTGGCCAGCCGGTTTGCCGGTGACGGGAGCAGTTCAAAGAAACGCCATGAAAGCATCAAAACTACGGCGCACCATTTTAATAGCGGCGCTTATGATCACCCCGATTTTTGCCGCTTGCTCCACGACCCATTTGATCGTCAACGAGTGGCGCAATCCGGCTTATGCCGAACCAGCGTTCAGGTCGGTGATGGTCGGCGGCCTGAGCGAGCAGACCAGTGTCCGCCGCAACTTCGAAGACGAATTTCTGACGCAACTAAAAGGAGCCGGTATTGAAGCGCTGGCGAGCTATCGACAAGTTTCCGGCGAGGAAAAAGCTGACGAAGGCAAGCTGAAGGAGGCGGCACGCCGGGCCGGCGCGGCCGCGCTGATTATCGCTCGCCCGGTAAAAGTAGAACAGAAAACGGATTATGGACCGAGCTACTATCCAGTGCCGGTGTTTGGCATCTTCGGCCGGCATGTCTCGGGAGTGTGGCATGGCGGCTACGGCGGGCCAAGCGTCTCCCGTTATACCGAGTACACGTCCGAAACAACGCTCTACGATGTCACCAAGGACCAGGTGGTTTGGAGTGCGACTCTCAAAACTTCCGAGCCGGAGAACGTCAATACTGCCGTCAAGGCGTACGTGGAAGCGGTCATGAACGCGCTCAAAGAAAAAAATCTTCTGGGCGTGAGAAGATAGCGATCTCATTAGCTTCGCAACCGTCAAACTTGCGCGAGTGTCATGCTGCGCGGAGCGAAGCATCTTAGATTCTAGGGGCATGGCATGCGGTGCCCCTATTGCCAACCCGAGCTTCTTCGCCTGAGGCTCAGAATGACATTTGTGACACAGGTTTGTGCGGGAGAGGGGTGCGGTCTGGGCTGGTGAACGAAATCCATTTTATCGACACCACCTTGCGCGACGGCCAGCTGAGCCTCTGGGCGCTCGGCATGAAGACCGGCGCGATGCTCGGCGCGGCGGAACAGATGGACCGCTGTGGGTTTGAGTCCCTAGAGTTTTTCGGCTTCGCCGGTTTTATGAAATATGTGCGCGAGCATAAAGAAAATCCTTTCGATTGGATGCGTCTCGGGACGCAGAAATTTCGTCGCACCCGTCTACGCTATCATGGCGGCCGCTCTTCGGGTTTCGACAAAATTCCACGTTCGGTGAGAAACCTTCTGATTCGATGCGTTGCGGCGCACGGGATCACCCTCACCCGATCGTCGGATCCATGGAACGACTATGATGCGGCAGCGATAGAAATTGAGGAGTTGGGCCGTGCTGGCATGCAGGTGGTCGTCAACATTATCTACTCCGTCTCGCCGCGCCACACCGACGAGTATTATAGCCGGAAGGCGCGGGCCGCAGCGGCAATCAAACCTTACCGGATCTGTTTTAAAGATGTCGGCGGGCTGCTGACCCCGGAGCGCACCCGCACTCTCATTCCATTGATTCAGAAAAATATCGGTGACGTGCCGCTCGAATTCCACGCCCACTGCAACAATGGTCTGGCGCCTTTCAACTACCTCGAAGCGGTCAAGCTCGGCGTACGCGTTCTGCATACGGCCATTCCCCCCTTGGCTAACGGCGCTTCGCAGCCATCGATCTTCAACGTTGCAAGAAACACCCGCACACTCGGTTACCAGCCACTGGTCGATTTAGAGATGATCAAACCGGTTGAGGAGCACTTTACGTTCATCGCTAAACGTGAAGGTCATCCCGCGGGCGCGCCGCTCGAATATAACCATTCACAGTATCTCCATCAGGTGCCCGGCGGCATGATCTCAAACTTGCGCCACCAACTGCAGAAGCTCGGAATGGGCGAGCGGCTGCCGGCGGTGTTGGACGAAGCGGCCCGCGTGCGCGCCGAATTTGGCTACCCGATCATGGTTACGCCGCTGGCGCAATTCGTCGGCAGCCAGGCTGCGATCAATATTATTCGCGGAGAGCGCTACAAAGACGTCACCGACCAGACTATCCAGTACGCTCTCGGCCATTGGGGCAAAGAGGCGCCGCAAGTGATGGACGCGGAGACTAAAGACAAGATTCTAGACCACCCCCGGGCGCGGGAGTGGGCGAAGTGGTCGCCGCCGAATCTCTCGATCGACGAAGTGCGAAGAAAATATGGCGGGCGTGGTGTGCCCGATGAAGAACTGGTCCTGCGTGTCATCGCCGGGCCGACCGCGGTGGAACAAATGCTTGCCGCCGGCGCGCCGCGGGAATATGCCCTATGCAACCGGCCGCTGGTGAGTCTTATTGACGAGCTAAGCCGGAACAAACGGGTGGCAAGGGTTTATATCCGCAAAGGCGATTTTTCCCTAGCGATCGGCAGGCAAAATTAGCCACAAAGAGAGGTAGAGCGGCAAACCCTCACCAAGCAAAGAGAGGACCTTCACCCACAGAAGTCATGCAAGGATCACAACATGTCAGGCATGGCACGCCGCGTTGCCGGCTTCGGCACAACGATTTTTAGCGACATCAACGTTTTGGCCCAGCATCATGGCGCGGTCAATCTTGGTCAGGGCGCCCCGGACTTCGACGGCCCGCCCCAGGTGTTGGCGGCGGCCATCGATGCGGTTAACGCGCAGCTCAACCAATATGCTCCGGGATTGGGCATGCAAGCCGTGCGC
>DATACQ010000189.1:0-2662 GCA_036258955.1 Binatia bacterium | reverse complement strand
CTTTTTCATTCCAGCGCGCATGCATGCGCTGCTTGATGCCATCGGTGAAATCCCTTGCTTCGGCAAGCGAAAACTTCCGACCGATTTCTAAGGTTAGCGTTTTATTTCCGTCTGTCATAAACGCAATGATCTTGCAGGCTGTTCAAAAACGTCTCAGGTGCGAGGCGCGCGACCGATCGATGAACGCAGGCGCACATAAGTAGTACGTCGGAGCCAAGCGATTGAGCGCAACGAAGCAGGTGAGCCTTTTTCGACAGCCTCCCTAGAGTTTAAAACCGGCTTGTATAATGCCCTCCTTCAAATCCGCGCGCTCCTTGTCGCTGAACGGGGGGGTTTCCCAGCGCGGGAAGCGCTGCACCGGCAACCCGCGCAGTTTCATCAATTCGCAGAAAACGCCGCGCCCGTGACTCCGCAGGTACTTGCCGACGACCTGCATGAGCCGGGTTAGGAGATCGTGTTCCCTTTGTGCGGCCTTTAAATCTCCCGTCTTCAACGCCTCATACATCTTCACACACGTCTCTGGAAACGGCGTTGAGGGCGGATGAATTGCCCCGCGCACTCCCACGGAGTATCCCGAGTACAACGAGAAAATCCCTCCGGGAAAAACGCCGACGGTTTGCGGCAATTGGTATACGTATCCCAAGAGCTTGTCGAAAGGGATGAAAGAGACCTTGATTCCGGCTAAAGGACTAGGGGCGATCTCCTCGATAATTTTCTTTGCCTTTGCCGGCGTGATCTCAACCCAGGTTGTCTCCGTATTATCATAGATGAACATCGGCACCCCGGGAACGCTTCTGGCGATGGCTTTGTAGTGCGCGTACACTTCCCAGTCGTCGTGGGGATAGTAATACGGCGGCACAACGCCGACAGCATCCACGCCTAAGCCCGCCGCATGCTTCGCAAGCTCGATGGAGGAGAACGTATTGGCCGTACCGATATGCATCACAACAGGCACGCGGCCCCTTACGCGCTTCACGATCTGCTCCGCCATGTGTTTGCGTTCATCGATTTCCAGGGTCATCCCCTGGCCGTGCGTTCCCAAGGGGAAGAAGCCGTGAACGCCGCTATCGAGATAAAAGTCAATAATCGCGTCGGTCGCCGACGCATCGATGGCGCCGTCGGTTTTGAATGCCACCGGCATTGGCATCAAAATTCCTTCAATGGTTTTATCGCTTGCCATAGTCGCTCCTTTCGGAAACGGACGGGTTTGTTTCTCGTAGCCATACCTCAACAAAAAAAAGAATTCCACTCCGGTGCGAGAATCCAGCAACCTTGAAGCCTAATGCCTCATCGCCTTGGTCGACGTCGCACTCCAGGTGATTTGTTCATTAATCACTGGCATCCCGTTGTCTTGACATTACAGACCTTGCGGGTCTATATTCAACTTGGAGAACGATTGTGAAGCGCGGAAAGCCGCGAGCTGAACGAAGCTCGCTGATGAATGTCGGCCGGCGCGTCGACTACGCCGTCCGGGCGCTCTCGTATCTCGCCGGACAGCCACAAGGGTACGTGGTGAGCCGATCCGATATCGAGAAGAGCCAGGGAATTCCTCCATTTTATCTCTCCAAAATCATGAAGGATTTGGTGGCGGGCGGTTTGGTCAAGTCTCATGTGGGCTCTAAGGGGGGGTTTTTGCTTGCGAGGACGCCGAGCACGATCAGCATCAAGGATGTCTATGAATGCGTAGAGCGACCGCTGGTGCTAATGGAATGTTTGCAACAGGGCGCGAACTACTGCACGTTCTGCTCCGTGTGCTCGCAAAAGTCAATCTGGGAAGAGGCGCAGGAACTTTTGGCTAATTACCTTCGCGGCGTTTTTATTAGTGACATCGCCGATCGCCAGGGTCTGAAGCGCCGCCTGGCGAATGCGCCGATGCGTAAAGCAGTTTGAAACTCGGATGGAGAGCCCTTCAGCGATGTTGGAAATACGGGATTTGCGGGTCAAAGCTGGTGATAAAGAGATTCTCCGCGGCATCAATTTGAGTGTACGGGCGGGCGAAGTGCATGCAATCATGGGCCCGAACGGTTCCGGAAAAAGCACTCTAGCTCACGTACTCTCCGGGCGGGAAAATTACGAAGTCACATCCGGAGAGGCGCTCTACCAAGGCAAAGACTTATTGTCCATGAGCCCTGAGGAACGCGCGCGCGAGGGTTTGTTTTTGGCGTTTCAGTACCCCGTCGAAATTCCTGGGATTAGTACCACGTATTTCCTCAAGGCCGCGCTCAACGCCGCGCGCAAACATCAGGGTCTTGATGAGTTGGATGCGATGGACTTTTTGTCCTTAATCAAGGAGAAGATGAGCCTTGTCGAAATGGATCAGTCCTTGCTTAATCGGCCGCTGAACGAAGGCTTCTCCGGTGGCGAAAAGAAACGCAACGAGGTTCTACAGATGGCGGTATTGAAGCCCAAGCTCGCCATTCTCGATGAAACCGATTCCGGCCTCGACATCGACGCGTTGCGCATTGTCGCCGGTGGTGTCAACGCGCTACGTGCCAGGGACCGCGCGATGATCGTCATCACGCATTATCAACGGTTGCTGGAATATATCATTCCCGATCACATCCATGTGCTTTATGACGGCCGCATCGTCAAGTCGGGCGCCAAAGAGTTAGCCTTGGAACTCGAGAAAAAAGGTTATGACTGGATCAAGGGCGAGGCGGCG
>DATACQ010000188.1:0-11781 GCA_036258955.1 Binatia bacterium | reverse complement strand
GGCAAAGTTCAGCTCCGAGCTGAATGCCAGGCACCCGGCTCAATTTTCGTCACAACGGCTGATCACCTCAGCCAATGCCGAACGAACATCGTCACTGTAATGCGATCCGGGGCACTCGGCAAGCAGTCTCAGGAGTCTAGTCTATAGAGGACGAATAATCAGTGAGGGAGAAAAGAACGAAAAAAGCGGGCTTGCGTATTGCAACCCGCTCTCCTCGAATAGTTGAATGACGTTCTAAATACTTAAGCTTTGCGACGGACCCAGCTAAAGCCCGACCGGCGAACTAGAGACTAATATTCTTTGCGCCGTTTGAGCTCTTCCAGTTCGAGTCTCTGGCGCTCGAGCTCGATCTGGTTTCTCTGAATCTGCACGTCTTGCGCGGCTGCCTGATTGTCCCGGCCCTGTAACTGATCGCCGACAATCGCGCCGGCGCCGAGCCCGAGCAGACCGCCAATTGCCGCGCCCGCACCGGGATGCCGAACAGCAGAACCGATGATACCTCCAGCTGCCGCGCCGCCAAGGGCGCCGATGCCTGCGCCTTTCTCCCTAGCCGTCAAGGAGCCGCCGGCGCACCCGGCCAATAGTGCCGTGATGCCGACAATTCCCGCGAATCTGGTGCACCGCTTGATTGCTGTTTTCATGCCGAACATCCTCCCTTTAGCCACTTAGACGCGTGGATCAAAAGATTGTTTACCTATGAACACAAGGCAATCAATGGCTCTATGATCACAATCATATGAAGCGGCGTAGGACGGCGATACGGTCGTCCACGCCGGGTATGTTGAAAGAAAACCGTGGCCGTGATTGCCCTCGGCGCGCCGAATCCAGCTGAGAGTATCGACCATGATCGTTTCGGATACCCCGCGCGGGCGAGAATTTCAATGGCGTGACGATCTGGCGCGTACTCCTCCGAGCGACTATAGCTGCGGGCAGTTAGTGTGCCGGCTTGCGGCGTTAAGGCGCTCCGAGGCCACCGCGGTCGGGCTCGGTTCGGAGACTGAGGCAAGCGGAGAACCGAGAAGCGGCGCCAGCGAGAGCCGAGAGCAAGACGCGGGCGGCGGAATCCCGGTACTTGACTGGATCATGGGCGCGCCCTAGAGGCTGCTTAGGATGGCGGCGGCGATGCGTCAGTTGCCTTCGTGCCCGCCGCGTACTTCTCCTCGATGAGTTCCAGCTGGACGTTGCCGAATTTGATTTTGCTGCTCAGCTTGACCGGGATACGGCGCTCATCCGCTGAGATCCAAATAACCGCTTCGTTCATGCGCTCCGCATAGCCGTCCTTGGTTATGTTCTGGAGGCGCGGGATGATGCGGAACGCGTCGATGCTCTTGCCCGAGCTAAGGGTCACGCGTTCTTTGCGGTCAACATTCATTTCAAGCAGGTATTGGTTACGGCCGCCGAAGACGTTGAAATAGAGCCGGTCACCGGGCTTGAATTCGAGACTGCGAGCTAGATAAACGGCCGTGAGGGGATCAAACGTATTTTGCGAGTTGAATTCCCAAACTCGCGGGCGCTTGCCAGCTTGTTGCCTGTTAACCATCCACCGTTTGCTGGATTCGACGTAGCGAGCTTCGGTATCGATAACGCGGGAATTTTCTCTCTGGTGGAAACTGAAGCGCGAGGGGCTCAACGCTTTGGCATCGAAAGTGGAGAGGATCGTGTCGCGCATTTTCCAAATCCAATCCAATGCCCTCGAAGTCTTCGCCTCAACCCGCACTTTATAAACCTGGCGGCCATCGACAATTGCCGGGGTGGTAAATATCTCCGCTGTTGCAACGGAAAGCATGCCATTCCAACTTGCCCGATAAACTGCCTTTTCACCGCCCTCGAACGGATAATACTTCGGTTCATAAACCGGCACCGCGTCAGGCGTGACTGGCAAAACCTGAGCGCTGTCGGACAGCGGTGCCGAAATAAGAGACAGAAAAACGGCGAACCCAATTATAAAGAATCCAGGGATCTTCATCAGTGTCTTTATAGACGTTTGGTGCTTAGAAATATTAAGGGATTTTGTCGCCAAACCAAAGCGTCACCCGGGAGCCGCGCGTTTTTTGTTGTTATTGGCAAACCTATTCGCTACTATCAAGCGCGCTACCGGACGATGTTATGCCCGCGAAGCGCCTGTTACTCATATTGATTATTATCGCTCTAGGGCGGTTCTCTACGCCTTCCTGGTCGGCGGACGAACCGGGGAAAGAATCAGAAGCCCCGCCCAACTCCTCGGCACCTTCCATTGCGCAAATAAAAGCATGTTTGATCCAGACGCACGGTGCTGAGTGTCTGGATCAATTGTTTCGAGCCATGCTTGAAACCCACTCCACTACGGAGGCTCTGGAGTTGATCCGTCGCTTCGAGAAGGAAGACGCCGAGTTACGGCGCGACTGTCATCCCGTAGTCCATGCCGTTGGCCGTGAGACCTTCCGTTTGAAAGGCAATATCCATGATGCCTTTTCGGCTTGCGACCAGACGTGCCACTCTGGCTGCTATCACGGTTCAGTCGAACGGTTCCTGCGCGGCGATGCCGTTTATGCCGAAGCCAAGAAACACCCGACCCAAAGCGAGTTGAAGCAAAAAGCCGCTACTGCGTGTGATCCGCAGCTGGCGGCGCGCTTGCGGTTTCAATGCTTGCATGGCCTCGGTCATGCGTTGCTCTATTTTTCACGGTATCAACTGATCCCATCTCTCGAAGCGTGCGAAACGCTTGCCGATGACTGGAGCCGCAGTTCCTGTTATGGCGGCGTGTTTATGGAAAACGTCTTCAACGCCACCCCGGAATCGCGCGATCTGAGCCCCACCGATTACCATTATCCCTGTAACAAATTGCCGGATAAGTACCGCAACGACTGCTACGCCATGCAAACCTCGCGGATGGCGGAAATGGGATTATCGCCTGAGGAGCTTTTCCGGGAATGCGACAATGCCGGCCCGTTTCGTACTAACTGCGCATTGTCCGTGGGCCGCGATCTCTCCAACGTAGTGCGCCTGGGCGACACCGCAAACGCCGCCCGGCAATGCGAATTGGCAGGTGGAAACAGCCGCCATGCCTGCATCCGCGGTGTAGCCTTCGCGCTGATTGATCATAGCTGGGACGGCCGCTACGCCTGGCCGTTCTGCGCAGCGCTTACTCACGAGCCGGACCGCAACGGCTGTTTGCAAGACGGCGTTCAGTACTTGAAAAGCACGTTCGAAAAAACCACTGACGAAATCCGCTTAGACTGCGGTCGTCTCGCCAGCATCTCGCGACGCTGCTCAGAGTTCGGAATGCAGTAGCGCCCCACTCGGTTCAAAGTTCAATGTTCAAGGTTCAAAGTTTCTTGCACTCGCAAGAGCGCAGTCAATAAACATTGTCGCTCAACAGTAATCTTCTGCAGGCCGCGCAGAAAAACCTCGGATGCCTGGCCGCAACAGATCGACGCCAGATCATTGGTTCACGTGTTCTGAATCGCAAACCTTGAACTTTGAACCTTGAACCTTGAACAACCATTCAAAACATATAGCTGCCGCAGTTGATGTTATAAGACTGTCCGGTGATGTACGCCGCGGCATCGCTGGCGAGAAACAGAATCGGGCCGGCGATGTCTTCGGCCTGGAGCACGTGAGGCAGCGGCGTCGAGCGCAGCCGCTCCATCACCTCTTCTTCCGAGCGGTGCTGGCGCGGCATCGCGGTGTTGGCCGATCCGGGGCAGATCGCGTTGACGGTGATGCCGTCGGGGCCTAACTCGCGAGCCAACGATTTGACGAAACCCATGACCGCAGCCTTGGATGCGGCATAATGAGAGAACTGCCGAACTCCGTAATGGCCGATGCCGGACGCCAGGCTGATAATCCTGCCGCTTTTTTGCGCCCGCATTGACGGGACAAATTCCCGGCAACATAAAAAGTTGCTGCCGACGTTGACATCCATGGTGCGATCCCAATCGTGTTCCGAAAGGTCGACCACTGATGCTTTCGGAAAATAGATCCCTGCAACGTTGACGAGAATATCGACGCGGCCGAAGTGTTCTAGGGTTTGCCGTGCCATCGACCTCACTGAGGATTCGTTGGCGACATCGACTTCCACAGTCAGCGCTTGCGCGCCCATTTTCTCTAATTCAGCGGCGACCGACTGCGCCTTTTCGCTTTGGACATCCGCGACAACGACCTTCGCACCTTCTCTGGCCATGCCCAACGCGACTGCCCGCCCGATTCCCTGCGCAGCTCCTGTGACGACCGCAACTTTAGCCGTTAGTCTCATGGCATCACCACACCACCGTTGACGTGAAAAGTCTGTCCGGTGATCGCCGCGGCGTCCGCGGTCGTTAGAAAGTAATACATTTCGGCCAGATCCTCCGGTTTCCCGGTGCGTCCGAGGGGAATGGATGGATACCATCGCTGCCTGCGCGCTTCGGGAGTCTCGTGTTCCATCACCCGCGGGGTATCCGTCGGACCCGGAGCTACGGTGTTAACCAGAACGTTATCCGGGGCGAGTTCGAGCGCGAGGGATTTAGTGAATGTGATGATACCGGCCTTGGCCGCGGCATAGGGCGCGCGCAGCGCCGAACCGGTAACGCCGTAATTGGAAGCGGTGTTCAGAATGCGCCCGCTTTTTTGTTTCTGCATAAGCGGCGCAACTTCGCGGCACATGAGAAACGTGCCTTTCAAATTCGTGTCCATGACCTGCTTCCATTCGGCCCAGCTAAACTCTTCGATCCGTTTGGTGTAGAAGCTGCCGCCCGCGATGTTGGCGAGCACATCGATGCGGCCGAAGCGCTGTGAGATGTCGGTCACAAGCGCCTTGACCTGCCGCGCCTGGCTAACATCGACCGACAGCGCTTCGGCCCTGGCTCCAGCAGACTTGATCTCGGCGCTAGTCTGTTCCGCGGACGCGTGATCGTAATCAGCGATAATAATGCTCATCCCGGCGCTCGCCAGGCGGCGCGCCACTGCGCCGCCAATACCACCGCCTCCACCCGTGATCACGGCCACCTGAGCCATGCGCTTCCTCCTAGCGGGGCAATTGAATAAATTGCATTGATCAACTCTTTGTACTGCTCTTCCACAGCTCGACGATCAACTTTGATTTTTTGGAACACCGTGACGCTACGCACGTCGGGCGGAAAGTCTGCATCAACAAGGGCGAAATTGCCAATTCGCTCATACGATTCAAGCGATCGGTTGATCTCGTCAATACTCAATCTGATCGCCGCTTTGATATCCCCGTCGTTGAGCATAGCCTAGGGTTTCTTCAGCTCCGTCGCAATTTGCCGTCGTCCTCTTGTGCGCAAGATTTGGCGCCATTTTACCGTCAGGGGCGCAAGACTCCGGCCGATGGAAGCTTATCCGTGACCCGCGGGCGCGCCTCCGGGAATGTTTTCACCTTTGTCACGTTCCGCGAGCACGCCCCGCGCGCGGTTCACCATCTTCCGTTCGGTGGCAAATCTGAGGCTCCGTAGCGCTTCCTCGATGGGAAACCAGCGCGCCTCGTCTACTTCGTTGTCGTGATCGCGGACGTCGCCACGCAAATAGCGCAGCAGGTAAAAGTGCACCCGCTTGTTGATTTTCAGGCCTTGTTGCTGGCCCGCTCTTTTCTCGCGGTAGGAGTAACGAATCTCACCCAGTTTTCTCGCCACCCGTCCCTCAAGCCCCGTCTCTTCGCGCACTTCGCGCAAAGCGGCCTGCTCTGCGCTTTCACCCGCTTCAACATGTCCCTTCGGCAATCCCCAGCGACCGTGGGCATGGATCAGCGCAATCTCAACGTCGCGGCCCTGCTTGCGGTACAAAACTCCCCCCGCGGAGATTTGGTTGGCTGCCTGAGCGACGCTCTCCTGCGGCGGCACCTCGCCTACCGTCTGTTCACTCAACCAGTTGAGATACGGCTCGCTGCCGGCAAGGATGGGCACCGCTATAATCTCCGGAACTGCATAGCTGTGCAGCTCACGCACGCGCTTTTCCAGCGCTCGAAACAACGTCTTCTTGCTCTTAATGATCAACAGCTCTTCGGCGCTCTGCTCTACCTTGTTTTCCCAACGGTAGATTGACTGTATGCCGGGAAGCCGGTTTACACACGCTGCAATACCCTCTTCGACCAGCGCCTTGGCTAGACGATCGCCTTCCGCCGCCGAGCCGACGGTGACGAAAACCACGATAAACTCACGCATTGTGCTGATATTACTCGGTTTTTCCACTCAGTCAATCAGACGGGGTAGGCAGGAGGCGTGAGCCGCGAGGCTTGAGGCGCCGGACAATATACGGCTGGAACGTTTGGAACAATTGGAACGATGGAACGCTGTTTACGTCTTCGTCGCGCCTCTCGCCTACGCCTCTTGCCTATGCTATTGCCTCTTTCCGGCTCGATCACTAGCGTAAACGGGTGAAGAGCAAAGATACCTTGCGAAAAGAAATCTGGTCCTTATTGCGAGCACGAAAAGTCGCCCGCTTTCCGGGTGTCGAGGGGCGAATTCCTAATTTTATCGGCGCTGAAGCGTGTGCGGACGTGCTTGCGGCAAGCGCTTGGTGGAAGGTTGCTCGCGTGCTTAAATGCAATCCCGACTCGCCGCAAAGAGCGATCCGCCAGCGAGCGCTGGCGGACGGAAAGGTCATTTATATGGCGGTGCCGCGCCTGCGTGATGCGAAGCCGTTCATCGAACTGGAGCCGGACGAACTGAAATGCTCGCCCTTCGCCGCCTCCTCGATTAAAGGCGCAGCACAGTACGGCAGGCCAGTCACACTCGAACAGGTAAGAAGTATCGATCTGATCATCTGCGGTTCCGTCGCCGTGAACCGACAAGGCGCTCGCGTAGGCAAAGGCGGCGGCTATTCCGATCTCGAATTTGCTCTGCTAACGAAAAAGAAAAAAATCGGCCGCGAAACGCCCATTGTCACTTCCGTTCATCCGCTGCAAGTGATCGATGAGGACATACCTATGATCGAGCACGACATCCCCCTCAGCGGCATTGTCACGCCGGAAGAAATCATCGAGGTCCGTTCAGTATTGAAGCGACCTAAAGGCATTTACTGGAAAATGCTACCTGCAGAAAAGATCGATGCCATTCCGATGCTCCGAGCAAAGAGACGTTCTCCCAATTGATGCCTTCTGTTGAAGCCTCCGAACTGTGCACCCAATTAATAAGCAGCACGGAGTGATGAATACGAAGCGTGATTTTCGTGAATAATCGGTGCGCAAGCGCACCCTACGGATTCAGGACGCCAGAGATCTAGCTCGCATTATTCACAGTTTGGCAAAAAGCGATGCAGAGTGTTTGGCCGATGAGTAAGTCTCGTAGAGAGCGGACACAGGAGTAGGCTGTTGCGCCGACTCGTTGGCGTTTGGCGGCTTGTGCCATTTCAGCTTGAGGATTGCTGCGATCCAGGCGGTCGCCGTTCTCCTCAAGGCAGGAATCTATTGGCCGCGACCGGAGAGACTTGCTCATCGGATTCTTCCATACCATGAATAATGCGCCTAGAAGCTCGTATCTAAATGTCGGGTGCGCTGGCGCACGATAAAGACTCGGGCCGATTAACTCGCGACTCGCGGCTTCCGCCTCTCGCCGCGCTTACGCTTCATTGAAGCTGTTCTATAGATGTGCTAGCTAAACGAATCCGAGGACAACTTATGGCGAGAGAAGAGATCGATTTCATCAAAGGCAACGGCCTGGTGCCGGTGGTGGTGCAAGACCACCAGTCACGCGATGTGCTGATGGTTGCGTACATGAACGAAGAAGCCTGGCAGAAGACCCAAGAAACCGGCAAAGCTCATTATTACAGCCGCTCGCGCAAAGGTCCGTGGGTCAAAGGCGAGGAGTCAGGCAACTTTCAGGAAGTGAAGGATATCTTTATTGACTGCGACAATGACACGATTGTGCTGCAGGTCAATCAGATCGGTGGCGCCGCGTGTCACAAGGGCTATCGAAGCTGCTTCTATCGCCGCAAGAGCGGCGTTGATTGGACAATCATTACCGAGCGCGTCTTTGATCCGAAAGAGGTTTATAAGAAATCCTAACGGCCGTTGCAAGTTCAACGAATAATGCAGGACAAGCAGGACAAAGAGCTAAAACTGGGCATTCCCAAGGGCAGTCTCGAGGAGATGACCATCGAGCTCTTCAAAAAATCCGGCTGGAAAATCTCCACCAGCAGTCGCAGCTACTTCCCGTCCGTTGACGACACATCGCTGCGCTGCAGCCTGGCGCGACCCCAGGAGATGTCGCGGTACGTCGAAATGGGCACACTGGATGTGGCCATTACGGGCAAGGATTGGACGATTGAGAACGGGTCCGATGTCCAACTGGTTTGCGAAATGGTTTACTCGAAGACCAGCTTTAAACCGACCCGCTGGGTCCTCGCGGTGCCGCAGGACTCCGCCATTACGACGATCGAGCAACTAAAAGGCAAACGAATCTCTTCGGAAATGGTCAATTTTACGAAACGCTACTTCGCCGAAAAAAATATTCCCGTAGAAGTGGAGTTCTCCTGGGGCGCCACTGAAGCAAAAGCGGCGGAGGGACTGGTAGATGCCATCGTCGAAGTCACGGAGACCGGCAGCACGATCCGCGCCCACGGGCTGAAGATCATTGACGAACTGATGGAGTCCTGCCCAGTGCTGATCGCCAACAAGCAAGCCTGGCAGGATTCGTGGAAACGCACCAAGATCGAACAGATCAAATTACTCCTTCAAGGCGCGTTGTCTGCGGAGAACAAGGTGGGAATCAAGCTCAACGTTCGGGAAGCAGATCTGGAAAACGTCATCGCTCTCATTCCGAGCATTACCGCGCCGACAGTGGCGCCACTGCATCCGTCGCCCAACCTGAAAGGGATAAAATGGTTTTCCGTGGAAAGTGTTCTGGAGGAGGCCAAAGTTCGGGATCTGATCCCGCAACTCATCCAGAACGGCGCGGTGGGAATTATCGAATATCCGCTTAACAAGGTCATCTAATAAAAGATAAGGGCGCAGCATGCTGCGCCCCTACGACATTCTTATCCCTTCTTTGGTGACTAATGGCTGGTGGCTATTGCCTACTGCCTTATCTACAGTTCCCGCTGCAGGAAGTATTGCTTGGCGATGTCCGGGAAAAGAGCGTAAGAGAGTACATCTTCTTCACTGGCCTTGGCGATGCCGATGTTGTGTCGTGCTTGCTCCAGGCCGGGCCTCAATAAGTCTGCCGGGCGGCAGTTGATCGGCTCTTTTTTGCCGAGAATTTTTTCCTTGATCTCCTCGCTGATCGCACCCGGCGGTTCCCCGTACAAGCCCATTACATAATTGCGTGTCTCCATCGCCACCACTGAATAACGCTTGCCGGTCATAATATTGAGCGCAGCCTGGGAGCCGACGATTTGACTGGTGGGTGTGACAAGCGGCGGATAACCGAGATCTTTGCGCACGTGCGGCATCTCGGCCAACACTGCATCGAGCCGGTCTTCGGCCTTTTGTTGGCGCAACTGAGCGATGAGATTCGATAGCATGCCACCTGGGATCTGCGAAGTGAGAATATCGGTTTTAACCTGATTATTGACGGGGCTCTCAAACTCCGCGTATTTACGCCGCACGCCATGAAAATAATCCGCCATCTGACCGAGCAGCCCTAGGTCCAACCCGGTGTCGTAAGGGCTGCCTTTCAAGGCTGCCACAATCGCCTCGGTGGCGGGTTGGGAGGCTCCGTTCGCGAGCGGCGATAGCGCCGTATCGATAATATCCACGCCCGCTTCGATCGCCATCATGTAAGTCATCGGCGCAAGCCCGGCGGTGCAATGGGAATGAAGATGGAGCGGCAGAGGAACTCGTTCTTTGATTTTTTTGATGATCTCGTAGGCGGCATAGGGAGCCAGCATGCCCGCCATGTCCTTCAAGCAGATGATCTGCACGCCGGTCTGCGCCAATTTTTCCGCAACCCGGACAAAGTATTTGGCGTCGTGCACCGGGCTCACCGTGTAACAAACTGTTCCTTCGACCAGCTTGCCGGTTTCGAGCGCCGCCTCAATGGCGGTCTTCATATTGCGGAGATCGTTCATCGCATCGAAGATGCGAAAGACATCGATGCCATTGGCCGCAGCCCGGGAAACGAATGCCCGCACGATGTCATCGGGATAGTTCTTGTAACCGAGCACATTTTGGCCGCGCAAAAGCATCTGAAAACGCGTATTCGGCATGGCAGCGCGCAGCTTGCGCAGACGCTCCCACGGATCTTCATTTAGATAGCGCAAGCAGGCGTCGAAGGTGGCGCCACCCCACGTTTCGAGCGACCAGTAGCCCACGTCGTCGAGCTTGCGCGCTATCGGAAGCATGTCTTCGGTGCGCATGCGCGTAGCTAACAAACACTGGTGGGCGTCGCGCAGCACCGTTTCCATGATTTCAATTTTACCGGCCATGTGTATCCTGTTCGTTATTCGTAAATCTCGTTTTGTTTCTCTTCGAGACGCCGTTTCTCCTCGGCATCGATCACGTAGACCCCGTTGACATTTCTTATCTTATCCTTGTCATAGAAGTACTCGGACAGAGCCAGGCCCTCTTCGAACTCATACATTTTAATGGCGTCCCAGGGACAAATCTTTTTGTCCAATCGATCTTCCGAATCCGTGCCAATGAGCTGAAGCTGAAAGCGTTTGGGTACTGCATCGGGCGGCACCGGTTGCCGTTTGCTGTCGTAAAACCGATTGGCGTACTCGTAATAAATTTCGCCGGTCTCCTTGTGCTGCTGAATCTTGGTCAAATCGTCGCTATAGCACATCTGGCAGCCGATGCACTTGTCGTTATCAACAAATACGCGGTAAGGCTTCAGCCCCCCGCCGGGCATCTCCTCGTACAGCAGATTAATACAATCATCGACGGGGCAGTGGGCCTCGCAAATAGGCGAGCCGGCACAGCTGGAACAGTTTTCGTCCATGACCGCCAACAGAGCAGTCCCTTTGCGTTTCTTTGTCGCTTCAGCCATTCGCTTGTGTCCTCGCTCTCATAAACCGCCCTTTCGCAAATAAAGCCAACGTCAATAACAGGAGCACCCACCAATAACGGATCAGGCCTATGCGGCCCCACTGCAACCAATAAACGAAATTGGGCGACTGCTCGTTCAAGCGCCTCAGTACCTCTTGAGCTCCCGAATAATCACGGGTTTTTTCTAGGACTTGCGCCAAACCTTGGAGCGCACCCTGATCCTCAGGTTTCATTTTAAGCGCCTGATCGAAATCGCGGCGCGCCTCTTTCCATCTCTCCTGCTCAACGAAGACCCAACCGCGGTTGCTGAGCGCTTCCACGTACTCGGGGCGCTGCTCAAGCGCGCGGTTGTAACTCGCTAGCGCTTTGTCGAGTTGCCCTTTGTTCTTGTGCGCAACTCCCAAATTGACATGGGCCTGGGGCGAATCCGGCTTGAGCTCGACCACTTTTGTGTATTGTTGGATAGCCGCGTCGATGTTCCCGCGGACATCCAACTCATACCAGCCTAGCAGGGTCAGAGCCTCGACGTGATTAGGGTCTAATTCTAGCGCTTTTCTTATCGCAACGACAGCACCGTCGGGATTGCGTAAGCGCAACTGCGAGATAGCCAAAAACAGATGTAGGTCGGGTTCTGTGGGGTACTTTTCGAGCAACTCTTCGAAAGCAGAGCTGGCTGCTGCGGCATTACCCTCGGCAAGAGATCTCCGCGCCTCGTGCCAGCGCGCTTCTTGGGTCAGCGATGCTCCGCCATCCGGTATAATAAAGGATAAATTCATCCCCACGACGGCTAGAGCCGCCAGCCAGAGCCTCGACATCACTACTTCCACATTTCGTTGGGGATTTCGTCTTCTTTGCCTTCTTCGATGAGCTTGTCATTTTTG
>DATACQ010000187.1:0-6256 GCA_036258955.1 Binatia bacterium | reverse complement strand
GATCCTTTGAACCAGCACAAAGCGTAAGGTAAGAACCACTTGTATGACAAGCGCGAGCACTCGCGAGCCCATTGAGAAACAGCAGCTCGATCGTTTGCGCCAAATGCTTGAAGTGATCGCAGCTGAGAACGCGTTCTACCGCTGTAAGGTATCGCAAGCTCGTTTACAATCCATCAATTCGCTGGAAGAGTTCCATCGTCTGCCATTCACGACCAAGAGTGAGTTGGTCACCGACCAGCAACAACATCCACCGTTCGGCACTGCTCTGACATTTCCGCTGGAATGTTATCTCCGTATTCACGAGACTTCGGGCACCACCGGCAAACCCATGTACTGGCTCGATACCGAGGAGTCATGGAACTGGTGGGCCGAATGCTGGAAGCTGGTCTTTGAAGCGGCCGGCGTCGGCGCCGGCGATCGCATTTTTTTCGCGTTTTCGTTTGGACCGTTTATCGGATTCTGGGCCGGCTGGGAAGGGGCGCGCAAGCTCGGCGCCCTGGCGATCTCCGGCGCGGCGCAATCCACGGCCCAGCGCCTGAGATCAATCCTAAATTACGGCGCCACTGTTTTGGTCTGCACTCCGACATATGCGCTACACATGGCCTCCGAGGCGAAACAGGCCGGCATCGATCTCGCGAAAGGATCGGCGATCAAGACGACAATTCATGCGGGCGAGCCCGGCGCGAGCATTTCCAGTACAAAAAAATTGATCGAGGAGTCATGGGGCGCAAAGTGCCACGACCACGCGGGCGCCACAGAAGTGGGGGCGTTCGGCTTCGAGTGCCAAGCACAGCCTGGCGGTATTCACGTAAACGAAAATGAATTTATTGTGGAATTCATCGATCCGCGGACGCAGCAGCGTGCCGAAATCGGCACTAAAAGCGAATTGGTCATAACCAATCTAGGCCGAATCGGCAGCCCCGTGATTCGTTATCGTACCGGAGACCTGGTTCAGCCGAGCCTCGAGCCGTGTCTCTGTGGGCGGCCATTTATCCTGCTTGAGGGTGGTGTGCTCGGCCGCGCCGATGACATGATCATCGTTCGCGGCGTCAACGTGTTCCCGAGTGCCGTCGAGAACGTGCTCAGAGAATTTCCCGAAATTGAAGAGTTTCGCGTCGAGATCACCGCTCGCGAAGCGATGCAAGAGATCCGCCTCATTTTGGAACCCGCAGCCAATGTGACCGCGCTTCAGGATCTCGCCGGGCGCGTAGGACAGCGCATGCGCGAGCGCATCCGACTTCGTCCACAGGTGGAGTTGGTCGCTCCCGGAACTTTGCCCCGCTTCGAACTCAAAGCCAAACGATTTTACAAGATTTGAACCCGGATTTCGCAATTGGGCAGTGCGCCTCCCGCTCGGCCGGTACCTAGGTCAACTGCGGAATCGGTTTCAAACCAACTCAACTGTGAGTGGGTTATAGGAGTAGAGCCACGCGTTTCGCTCGGCACCTTCATCACGCTGCGCGAAGGAGGCGCGAATTTCTTCGGTCGTGCGCAGATGAAAGAGCTTGCGCTTGGCGGTTGACTGATTGACAATTTCTTGCGTCCGATCGATGCGGTTGCGCTCATAAAGCTGTAATCCGTCAGGAATCGAGCCGGCTTGATCGAGGGCTCGCGCCAGAACGGCGCCGTCTTCGATCGCCATGCAAGCACCCTGGGCGAGATAAGGCAGTGTCGGGTGCACTGCGTCGCCCAAGAGCGTAACTCGGCGCGTGCTCCAGTTTCGAATGGCGGGCCGATAGTGCAGCGACCAGCGGTAACAGCTTTCGCGGTCGGCCGCTTCTATAATGGTCTGAACGTCGCTATGCCAGCCCTCGAAGTCCGCCTTGAACCTGTCCCAGGGAAATTTAGCCGTCCATGATTCTTCGGAGACCTCGTCGGTCTCAACCAGCCCAACGAAGTTGAGTAATGCGCCGGCCCGCAAGTAGTAGGCGACTACGTGCCGGCCGGGGCCCATCCACACCATCATGACCTGTTCCATGAAGTTCTCGGGCAAACGTTCCACAGGAACAGTAATACGCCACGCGGCATCTCCAGTGTAGGTTGCCGGAACGTTTCCCATCATTTGCTGGCGGACAATAGATTTGAGACCGTCGGCGCCCACTAGAAGATCGCCGGCCTCGACGATCCCACGTTCCGCAATGCATAGCCTTACGCCGTTAGCGTTCTCTTCAAACCCAGTGACACGGCAGTTCAGGCGAATGGCGTCGTGCTTCAGATCGCGTACCTTGGCAGCGAGCAAGCTGTGAACATCCGCGCGGTGGACCTGGTAATAAGGCGCACCGTGCAGCTTCTGATGCTCATCAGAGAGCGCAAATCGTTGGATTTCTTCACCGCTGTCATGGAGCCGGAACACGTAAGCGCCGGGTCGAACCCCCACCTCCGCCAGTGGCGGTCCAAGGCCAAGGTGGTGTAGCACATGCGTAGCATTGGCACTTAGCTGAAGACCCGCGCCGACTTCGCTCAGCTCCGGCGCCTGCTCGAAAATCGTGACATCGTGCCCTGCCTGCAAAAGATTGGCTGCTGCTGTCAATCCACCGATACCGGCCCCGGCAATCAGGATTCTGTAACTCGTCACCCGCGGCTCCTGGCGAAAATTCATTTAAGCCAAGTGGCTTATCTAGAACTTGACTCTATACAATAGCACCGGCCGGCAGAGCCGCAAGGAAAGAAACAGGAGATTCGGAAAGGCTGAGAGTCGTTATTTCCGGCGTAGTAAGCCAATGCCCGACACGTTTTTCGGTGTTCGCTAGCGCCGTCATACCGCATGAAGTGGCGGCATCCAGGTTCACAGGATGCCTTCGGAGACCTCCTGTCAAGCCTGGATTCCAGCGCTCGATTCTGGAATGAGGATATCTTGCGGTCTGGCTGCACGACAGACTCCCTCCTACGCCGCAGTTTTATAAGAAGACCGCAAAAGCCGAACGGTTTCGAAGCTGTACGGAAAATGCTATTGCATGTTTGGGCGCAGGCGGCATGTGCAAGATTTCGGTGGTGCAGAGTAGGAAAAGCCAATGCGAAAAACAATCAGTGGCGGGGCGAACAGCAGTCCATCCAAGACGCTCCTGCGCCTGGTGGTGAACGGCGAGACGCAGGAGCTAGCCACCGAGACCAACAAAACACTGCTGGAGGTGCTCCGCGAGGACATGAATTTGACCGGCACAAAGCACGGTTGCGAACTGGGCGAGTGCGGCACGTGCGCCGTGCTTGTCGATGGCCAGCCCGTGCTTTCATGTCTCATGCTCGGCATTGAAGCGGTGGATCACGAAGTTACCACGATTGAAGGAATGACCCGCAACGGCAAGCCCCATCCGCTGCAAAATGCCTTCGCGGATTTGGGCGCGGCGCAATGCGGCTACTGCATACCCGGCATACTCCTCACGGCCAAGGCTTTACTGGATGAAAATCCGCGGCCCACACGAGACGAAATCCGCCAAGCGCTCTCCGGCAATCTTTGCCGCTGCACCGGTTACACTAAAATCTTGCAGGCCGTCGAGCGCGCCGCGAGGGACATTCACGGATGAAATCTAACAAAAAAGAGTTCTCGGTGATCGGCAAGCCGCTGCGGAAAATCGACGCCATGGCGAAATGCGCCGGAGAAACGATCTATGCGGATGATCTAAACTTGCCGCGCACGATTTACGGCAAGCTTTTGCGCAGTCCGCATCCGCACGCGCGCGTGCTTGGCGTCAACCCGGCCCGCGCTCTCGCGCTCGAGGGAGTATACGCGGTAATTACGGGGCAAGACTTGCCCGAAAAGTTCGGCATCATGCCGTCGACCCAAGACGAAGAGGCGCTGGTTACCGACAGGGTGCGCTATGCCGGCGATCCGGTGGCGGCGGTGGCGGCAGCCAGCGAAAGCCTGGCGGAAAAGGCGTTGGGTTACATCGATGTCGAGTACGAGGTCCTAAAACCGATTCTCACCATTGAAGAAGCGCTGGTCTCCACCGGAGAAAGCGAGCGGATCCACACCTGGAACCGTCACGCGAATATTCAAAAGGCGGTAGCCTTTGAATTTGGCGATGTTGACGGCGCTTTTGCCGGCTCCGACTACGTATTCGAGGGAACTTTTTTCTACCAGGGCAATACGCATCTGCCGATGGAGCAATACTCGGCGGTGGCGTTTTACGGTCCGGACGACAAGCTCACGTTGTGGTCTTCCACCCAAACGCCGCATTATGTTCATCGCGCGTTGGCGAAAGTCTTGGGCTTAGCTGCGAGCCGGATTCGCGTTATCGCCACGCCTGTGGGCGGTGGCTTCGGCGGCAAGAGCGATCCCTTTTCCCACGAGATCTGCGCCGCCAAGCTTTCGATGATTACCAGGAGACCGGTCAAGATCACGCTCACGCGCGAGGAATCGTTTTATATTCATCGCGGCCGCCACCCGGTGAAAATGTTCGCTAAGACGGGCGTTAAGAGCGACGGCACGATTCAAGCGATGCATTACCAGACTTATCTCGACGGCGGCGGTTACAGCAGCTACGGCTTGGCGACGGTTTACTACACCGGCGCGCTTCAGACCGTCACGTATCATCTACCGGCGTATAAGTTCGAAGGCGTGCGCGTGTTTACTAACAAGCCGGCATGCGGGCCCAAGCGCGGCCACGGCACGCCGCAACCGCGCTTTGCTCTGGAAATCCAACTCGATGAAATCGCCGAAAAGCTCTGCATCGACCCCATCGAGCTCCGCCTCAAACAACTGGTGGAGCCCGATAGCATCACCGTCAACGGCTTGCGCGTCAGCAGCACGGGGCTGCGCGAATGTATCGAGCGGGTCGCCGCGCGCGCCGAATGGAAGAAAAAGTTTCGCCAGTTGCCTTTTGGGCACGGTGTCGGGTTCGCGGCAAGCTCATATATCAGCGGCGCAGGTTTACCGATTTACTGGAACGACATGCCGCACTCCGGCGTGCAGATCAAGCTCGACCGCAGCGGCGGCGTCACCGTGTTCTGCGGCTCTATCGATATCGGCCAGGGATCGGATTCGATCCTCGCGTATGCCGTTGCCGAAGAATTCGGCATCGATCCCGCGGACATCAGAATACTCACCGCCGACACGGATTTAACTCCGGTGGATCTCGGCAGCTATTCAAGCCGGGTCACCGTGATGACAGGCAATGCGGCGTTACAGGCCTGCGGCAGGCTCAAACCGTTGCTGCTCGAGGCGGCAAGCCAGCTCCTCGAAGTTCCGCCCGACGATCTCGAGTTTGCCGATGGGATGCTCCGAAACGTGAAACTACCCGCCTGCGCCGTGAGCTTCGCCGATGCGGTGCGCAAGGCTGAAGGAAAACACGGCAGCTTGGGCGCCACCGGCAGCTACTGGCCGCCAAAAAATCCGCGCGACTTTAAAGGGTCGGGTGTCGGTCCTACGCCGGCCTATAGCTTTTCTACCTCGATAGTCGAGCTGCGCTGCGACAGCCAGACCGGCGAAATAAAGATCGATAAAGTTTGGATCGCGCACGATTGCGGTCGCGCGTTCAATCCGCTGCTCGTGGAAGGTCAAACCGAAGGCAGTGTCTATATGGCTCTCGGCGAGGCGTTAATGGAGGAACAGATCTTCCGGAAGAACGGGCTGCACAAAATTCCGTCGATTTTGGAATATAAGAGCCCGACAACTCTCGAGACACCGGAGATCGAAACGATCTTGGTTGAAACCGATGATCCGGAAGGCCCTTACGGCGCCAAAGAAGCCGGCCAGGGCCCGTTGTTGCCGGTTGTGCCCGCCGTGGCCAACGCTCTCTATGACGCCATTGGCGTGCGGCTCCATGAAGTGCCGATCACTCCGGACAAAATCCTGCGCGCGCTCGAGGGCCGCTTGAAGCCGGTGTCAATTCCCGATTTTAAATTCCCCGCGCCAATCAAGTGGCAGCCCGGCGACGGGATCGAAGTAGCGCAAAAGAGCTGACCGTCATGTTACGTGCACAAGGGACGGCGGTCGCAGGATGCAACCTCTCTTTCCTGATGTCCTTGAAAAACATGGTCGAAGGAGGTCGGCCAGCTAAACCGAGAAATCCTCAACTGCGTCATTCCAGCATGGAGTGCTGGAATCCAGGCTGACATGGATGTCTCCGGACGCATCCTGCGAACTTAGACCCGTAGTTTCTGGTTTCCGGTTTCTGGTTTCTAGTTGATGACCGGGTTGTGAGTTCCGCATGTTAACTAGAGACCAGAGACTAGAAACGAAAAACTCAAGAAGCCATGCGGGCATGGCGGAGATCTCCATTTCGTGTTCTGCGCCGAGCGTAGTTATGATCAATTTCTG
>DATACQ010000186.1:0-2026 GCA_036258955.1 Binatia bacterium | reverse complement strand
CCGTGAACATTTCTCTAGCGTACAGCGTTTGTTAGCTGATACCGGCGTCTCGTATAGCCTGAACCCGCGTATGGTGCGCGGCCTTGACTATTATTGCCGTACCACATTCGAGTGGACCAGCAATCAATTGGGCTCGCAAAGTGCGGTCGCTGCAGGTGGGCGTTACGATGGCCTCGTGCAGGAGTTAGGCGGTCCGGCGATTCCCGGCCTGGGCTTCGCGCTCGGCGTCGAAAGGTTGGTGCTCTTATTGCGAGCGCAGCAATCTCCTGAAGCGGGCGGTGTTGGACTTTTTATCGTCTGGCTTGGCGCGAGAGGCCGTGATTGGGCGTTTCCACTCGCGCATCGCTTGCGCCAGAAAAACTTGATTGTGGAACTGGAAGGCGAAACGCGTAGCTTGAAGAGCCAGATGCGCCGCGCCGACAAACTGAAGGCGCGAGCGGTTATCATCGTCGGTGATGATGAGTTGGAGAAAGGTAAAGCAATTTTTCGCAATATGGCGAACAAACAGCAGGAGGAAATCAGTTTGGCCAATGTGGAGCAGGAGTTACTAAGGAGGTTGGCAGCCTGATGGCGGGCGAAAGGATTTTCAACGACCCACTCGGGGATTGGAAGCGCAGCTGCTACTGCGGCGAGCCGCGCGCAGATGGTGTCGGCAAGGAACTGATTCTCACCGGCTGGGTTCATTCCCGGCGCGATCACGGCGGCGTGATTTTCCTGGATCTTAGAGACAGGGTGGGACTTTGCCAGGTCGTCTTTAATCCAGCAGTGGATCCGACTGCCCACGAGAAAGCCAAACAGATCCGCTCGGAGGACGTCATCGCAGTGCGCGGCACCCTTTCGCGACGTACTCCGGAAACCGTGAACCCCAATCTCGCCACGGGAGAGGTCGAGCTAATGGTGAGCGAACTGCGGCTGCTCAACGCCTCGCAGGTGCCGCCGTTTATTATCGAGGACGATACGGAGGCGAATGAGAACACGCGACTCAAATACCGTTACCTGGACTTGCGCCGGCCGAGCAGCTTAAACCCGCTGATTTTGCGCTATCGCATGACCAAATTAATTCGGGACTATCTCGACAGCCAAGGTTTCATCGATGTGGAAACCCCGGTCCTGACCAAAAGCACGCCTGAAGGAGCACGCGACTACTTGGTGCCCAGCCGCATCTATCACGGCAAGTTTTACGCGCTGCCGCAGTCGCCTCAGCTACTCAAGCAAATTCTCATGGTCGGCGGGCTAGATCGCTATTTTCAAATCGTGAAATGTTTCCGCGATGAAGATCTCCGCGCCGACCGGCAGCCGGAGTTTACCCAGCTCGATATGGAGATGTCCTTCGTACAGCCCGAGGACGTGATGCAGGTCGTCGAAGGAATGATGGCGTTGCTCTTCCAAGAACTGAAGGGCATCGAGGTGCAGCGCCCGTTCCCGCGCCTTACCTGGCACGAAGCAATGGCTCGATTCGGCTCCGACAAGCCCGATATGCGTTTTGGTCTCGAACTGGTCGATTTTACGCATGCGCTGCGCAATTCGAAAGCAAGGGTGTTTGCGTCTGCCGTTGAGAAAGGCGGCATCATCAAGGGCATCCGCATACCTAAAGAATGCGAGCTGTCGCGCAAGGATTTGGACGACATGACGCCTTATGTCGCCACGTTCGGCGCGAAGGGCATCGCGTGGACCCGCCTTACCGCTGAAGGCTGGCAGTCGCCCATCGCCAAATTCTTATCGCAGTCGGAACAGAAAGAAGTAGAGAAGGCTGCGGGGGCCGAGCTCGGCGATATCATCCTTTTCTCCGCCGACAGTTTTAAGATCGTCAACGACGCGCTCGGCAACCTGCGCGTGCATCTTGGCGAAAAGCTCGGGTTGATTCCGGAGGATCAATTTGCGCTCGTATGGGTCGTCGATTTTCCGCTTATGGAATTCGATTCGCAAGAAAACCGTTACATGGCATTGCATCATCCATTCACGGCACCGCTGGACGAGGATTTACCGTTGCTCGACAGCGACCCTGCGAACACCCGGTCAAAGGCGT